>DATAQF010000258.1:0-8040 GCA_036264795.1 Candidatus Limnocylindrales bacterium
ATCGGAGATCGCGGTCGCCGCGGCGTTGCCATAGCAGGTCACACTCGCGTAGACGACGGGGGCATTCGTGCTGCCATCGGTCGGGGCGGGGCCGTTGATCGAGACGGTCATCCCGTTGGCGTTCAAATCGGTGGAGCTCAGGGTCCAGCCGTTCGGCAGGTCTCCGGTCGCGGGCACCGAGGCCCAGGCGGCATGGCGGCAGCTGTCGGTGTCGGATCCGCGGCCGAAGACGGCGACGCCGAGAGCCGCGAGGGCGATGACGGCGGCCGCGAGGGCGAGGAACGGCGTCGCGCCGGCGAGCCGCGAGGGTCGACCGAGCTCGTCGTCGTCGTCGTACAGCGGCTCGATGCCGCTGCTGGGCCGGGTCGCGGAGCGGCGCGGACTGGTGCGTCGGGTGGGCATCTGGCTTCAGCCTCGAAGCGCTGGATGAGGACTTCCTGACAACGATCCGATCCGGACGGCGGATGAATTGGTCGGGGCGGCGGGATTTGAACCCACGACCTCATCGTCCCGAACGATGCGCGCTACCAAGCTGCGCCACGCCCCGACCGAGTGCCCGTTGCCAGGGCCGGCCGATGATAGCAGGGATTGCCTCGATCACCGGCTGTCGCGCCTGGGCTCGCGATCGCCGCGTTGCCGGCTGTCGGGCCTCTGCCGGCTCAGTCCGGAGGCACGAGCAGCCGGTCACCTGCCGGCCTGGCCGGCTCGCGGATCGGAATGACGGCGAGGGCGGCAAGGACGAACGAGATCGCCATCAACCAGAAGACGACCGGCAGGCCGGTCGGCTCGCCGAGCCAGTCGATGATCGCGCCGTACAGGGCCGTCCACAACGAGCCGACGCCGAACGCCAGCGTGAAATACAGGGCGAAGGATGCGTCGCGGATCGTCGGCGGTGCGATGTCGGCGAGAAGGGCCTGAAGCTGCGGCGACTCGGCAAAGCTGAACAGCCCCATGAGCAGGATGCCGATCCACAGGCCGGCCTGCACCGACCCGACCAGCATGAACGTCGCGAAGGCCACCGCGCCACCGACGTAGACCCCGATGATGACCGGCCGCCTGCCGAGGCGGTCCGACAGCCACCCGGCGACGAGGGGCATCGGGACCGACAGGACGATCAGGACGCCGTACATCACGTCGGACAGCGGCGGCCCGATGCCGATGACCTCGGTCAGGTACAACAGCGCGAACAGGTTGACGACGCCGAGGCCGCGGCCGCCTCCGCCGAGCACCGAGGCGAGATAGATCCACCGATGGTCGGGGTCGCGGAGGATCGTCCCGAACGCCTCCCGAACGCTGCCATGCGCCACCGCGGCCTCCCGATCGACGCCGCTCTCGCGGACGAAGATCAGGATCGCCAGGGCGATCAACACCGCGGGCACCCCGAAGAGGACGACGACCCAGCGCCAGTCGAACGCAGAGATCAGCCACGCGCCGGTGATCGCGACGATCACGGTCCCGACATTGCCGCCGCTGATGTGGGCGCTGATCGCGAACCCGCGTCGCTCCTCGGGGAACTGCTCGGCCAGCAGGCCGTTGCCGACAGGGTGCTGCGGAGAGCCGCCGATTCGGGACAGGATGTTCACGAGGGAAAACGTCCCGAAGTTCGACGTCAGCGCCTGCGCCGCGAATCCGCCGCCGAACACGATCCCGCCCGCAGCCAGCAGCTTCCGTCGCGACATGATCCGGGTCAGCTTCGCGTAGCTCAGCTGGACGACCCCACTCGCGAAGGCGCCGGCCGCGGCGAGATAGGCGACCGCCGCCGGCGTGACGCCGAACTCCGCGATGATCCGAAGGTAGACGAGCGGCAGCAGGACCGCCTGGGCGTGGTTGACGGCGTGGGCGATCGAGAGGAGCCAGAGCGTTCGATCGGGATGGATGTCGGCGCGACCGCCGGCCATCCGGGCGGCGGCGGGCGCGTCCGGCTGCGCGTCGGTTTCGGTGGCCATCGCCACCATCGTGACGCATGAGACGAGACCTCGACGGCGCGGCCCGCAGGTCGCGCCGCCCGGTGCCCCCGTCGAATCAGTAGGCGAAGAGCAGCTCGCGATACTTCGGCAGCGGCCAGAGCTCGTCGGCGACGACCGTCTCGAGCGCGTCCGCGACCTCGCGCAATCGACCCTGGGCCGGGATCACCCGGTCGACGAACGCCCGGGCTTCCTTCTCGACGGTGGCTTCCTCATGCGCCTCGTGCTGGGCATGCTCCAGCGATCCGATCGCATCGACGAGGGCATCCGCGAGACCGGCCACCTTCTCGCAGATCTCGTTGACCCCGCGTGACGACGCGGAGCTGCTCGACAGGTCGGCGAGGTACTGGACCGTGGCCGGCAGGATCATCGTCCGGGCGATGTCGAGCGCGCAGCTCGCCTCGATGTTCCCGACCTTGACGTAGCGCTCCCAGTAGATCTCGACGCGCGCTTCCAGCTCGCGCTCGGAGAGCACATCGAACCCGGCGAAGAGCTTCTTCGCCTTCGGGGTCGTCAACGAGGGCAGCGCGTCGACCGTCGTGCGGTTGTTCGGAAGCCCCCGCCTGGCCGCCTCCGCATGCCACTCCTCGGAATAGCCGTTGCCCTCGAAGATGACCTGCTTGTTCTCCTTGACGATCTCCGACAGGATCCTCGTCAGCCCCGCGAAGTCGCCCTCCTTGAGCTTCTCGAGCTGGTCCGCGAGCTTTTTGAGGGAATCCGCGACCGCCGTGTTCAGGACCGTCTGAGGCCAGTAGATCGGGGCTGACGAGCCGACGGCCCGGAACTCGAACTTGTTGCCGGTGAACGCGAAGGGCGAGGTCCGGTTCCGATCGGTGGCGTCCTTCGGCAGGACCGGCAGCGACGTGACACCGAGATTCGCCGAACCGCCCTTCTTCGAACCCGACGTCTCGCCGCGTCCGAGCTGCTCGATGACGTCCTCGAGCTGCGACCCGAGGAAGATCGACATGATCGCCGGGGGCGCCTCATTCGCGCCCAGGCGATGATCCTGACCGGCGTCCGCGATGCTCGCCCGGAGCAGGTCGGCATGGACGTTGACCGCCCGGATCACCGCCACGAGGAACGCGAGGAACTGGGCGTTCGCGTGCGGATCGTTGCCCGGGTCCAGGAGGTTCTCGCTCTCGTCGGTGCCCATCGACCAGTTGTTGTGCTTGCCCGAGCCGTTGATTCCCGCGAACGGTTTCTCGTGGATCAGGAACATCAGGCCGTGCTGGAGCGCGAGCTTGCGCATCATGCTCATCACGACCATGTTGTGGTCCGATCCGACCGACGTCGGCTCGTAGACCGGCGCCATCTCGAACTGGCCGGGCGCCACCTCGTTATGGCGCGTCTTCGCCGGGATCCCCAGGCGCCACAGCTCGCGGTCGAGATCCATCATGAAGGCGAGAATCCGCTCGCGGATCGAGCCGAAGTACTGGTCGTCGAGCTCCTGGCCCTTGGGCGACGCGGCACCGAACAGGGTCCGCCCCGTCAGCAGGAGGTCCGGCCGCTGCTGGGCGAGCCGCCGGTCGACGAGGAAGTACTCCTGCTCCGGCCCGATGCTCGTGAAGACCCGCGCCGCCGACGTGTTGCCGAACCAGCGCAGGACGCGGAGGGCCTGCTTGCCGAGCGCCTCCTGCGATCGCAGGAGCGGAATCTTGTGGTCGAGCGCCTCGCCCGTGTACGAGACGAAGGCCGTCGGGATCGTCATCGTCACGCCGTTCGGCTCGACCTGGAGGAAGATCGGGCTGGTGACGTCCCATGCGGTGTAGCCGCGGGCCTCGAAGGTCGCACGGATCCCGCCCGACGGGAACGAGCTCGCGTCCGGCTCTCCCTGAATGAGGTTCTTGCCCGAGAACTCCGCGATCGTCTGGCCGTCGCCCGTCGGGTTCAGGAACGAGTCGTGCTTCTCGGCGGTCGATCCGGTCATCGGCACGAACCAGTGGGTGTAATGGGTCGCGCCGTGGGCCATCGCCCATTCCTTCACGCCGTGGGCCACCGCGTCGGCGATGACCTCGTCGAACGGCTCGAGGCCATCGATCACCCGGCGCAACCGCTTGAACACCGGCTTTGCGAGGTACTCGCGCTGCACCGTCTCGTGGAAGACGTACTGGCCGTAGATCGCCTGCCCGGCGTGCTCGAGGTAGTTCTGGGTCGAGCCGACCCGGTGGTTCGAGATCTCCGACATGGCGGTCTGGCGTGCGCTCATGGGACTCCTGTCATCTTCGCTTCGACTGCGGCCGCTTGACGCGACCCCCTCAGAACTTCTCCAGGTATTGGTCCAGCTCCCAGCTCGAGACCTGGGTCCGGTAGGCGTCCCATTCGGCCCGCTTCGCGGCGACGTAGTGGGCGAGGACGTGATCGCCGAGGGCGGCCCCGATGACCGGATCCGCCTCGAGCTCGTCGATCGCCTCGCCGAGCGTCCCGGGCAGCTCCCGGATGCCCTTCTCGGCGATCCGCGAAGCATCCATCTCGAAGAGGCTCTCCTCGATGGGATCGCCGAGAGTCAGACCGCGCTCCACGCCGTCGAGGCCGGCCGCGATCATGGCCGCGAAGGCGAGATAGGTGTTCGACGACGGGTCCGGGCAGCGCACCTCGATCCTCGTGCCCTCGATCGACTTGCCCGGTGAGACCTTGGGGACGCGGATGAGCGCCGAGCGGTTCGTCCGGCCCCAGGTGAGATAGGTCGGGGCCTCGTATCCCGGGACGAGCCGTTTGTAGCTGTTCACGAGCGGGGCGAGGATCGCGATCATCCCCCGGGCGTGGGCGAGGATCCCCGCCATGTAGGACCGGGCCACGTCCGACAGGCCGTACTTGTTGTCCGGGTCGGCGAAGGCGTTCCGGCTCTCGGCGATCGACCACAGGCTCTGGTGGGTGTGCATGCCCGAGCCGTTGATCCCGTGAATCGGCTTCGGCATGAACGTGGCGTACAGGCCGTGCTGCTGGGCAATCGCCTTGAGCGCGAACTTGAACGTGATCGCGTTGTCCGCGGTCTTCAGGGCGTCGGCGTATTCGAAGTCGATCTCGTGCTGGCCCGCGGCGACCTCGTGATGCGCGGCCTCGACGCGGATCCCGAATGCCTCGAGGGTGTCGACCATGTCCTGGCGGACCTCCTGGGCAAGGTCGGTCGAGAAGTCGAAGTAGCCGGCCTCGTCATGAGGCAGCGGGGCGATGCCACCGGCGTCGTCCCGCCGGAACAGGAAGAACTCGAGCTCGGGCCCGGTGTTGACGACATAGCCGAGCTTCCTGGCACGCTCGACCTGGCGGCGAAGGACCCCTCGCGGGTCGCCGACGAAAGGCTCGCCGTTCGGCGTGAAGACGTCGCAGATGACCCGGGCCGTCCCGCGCGGACCGGCGGCGGTCTGCCACGGAATCTCGGCGAACGTCGACATGTCCGGCATGAGGTACTGGTCGCTCTCGGCGATCCGGGTGAAGCCCTCGATCGAGCTGCCGTCGAACCACGTCCCGTGACGAACCGAGCCCTCGAGCTGGTGGATGGGGATCGTGACGGCCTTGACGAGCCCGAGGACGTCAGTGAACTGGAGCTGGACGAAGCGGATGCCGCGCTCCTTCGCGTCGGCGATCGTCTCGGCTCCGTCGACCTCCTCGCGGGCGATGGCCAACCGTGTCTCCCTGGCGGTGCGTCCCCATGTTCAGGCCAACGTCGCCTGGCCTTGTGCCGATGGCACGAGTCCAAGCAGTCCCGATGGGGCGACCTCAGCATACCGCGGTCAGGACGGCCAGTGAAGGTTGCGGAGCCGGCTCAGACTTGGTCATCTTGCACAAGTCTGATGGCCAAGGCGAGGGGCAATCGGAGGTCGGGGTCGGCGAGCCGCCAGCCAGTCGCCTCCTCGATGCGGCGAACCCGGTAGGCGACGGTGTTCCGGTGCACGCCCAGCGCATCGGCCGCCTCGGCAAGGCCGGGCTGATCGAGGACGGCGCGGAGGGTGGCGAGGCGTTCTCGCCGAACGTCGGGGCGGCCGAGAAGCAGCGGAGCGAGCAGCGCCCGCGCCTGCCGGGCCCCGTCGGGCAAGTTGTGCAGGTTGCCCAGCAATCGATAGGCCGGCAACCGGGACGCGAACGCCACTCGCGGTGCCTCACCGAGCCCCTCGGCGGCCTCGAGCGTCGCTCGCGCATCGGCCTCCGCAGCTGACCGGCCGGCGGACACCAGGAAGGGCCGCGAGACCGCGACGATCCGCCCGAGGAGGGATCCGATTCGCCCCGCCATACCGGCCCCCTCGGGATCGGCTGGATCGAGCGCCGCCACGATTCGGAGCTCGACGCTCTGGACGTCGCCGCGCAGCGCCAGCCGGCGAGCCGGGGCGAGGGAGCGGAGGTCGCGCCGGAGCGCCTCTCGACGGTCGGCCTCGCGACGCGCGGCCTCGCTGCCGGGCACGGACGCGGCGATCACCTCCTCCGGCTCCGCGGGCGCCTGGCGGGCGACGAGCACGATCCACGGCGGCCCGTCGGCCGGGAGCGTCTCACGACGGGCCCCCTCCATGGCCCGGCCGAGCGCCTCGTCACGGGCCAGCTCCAGCGCGACGAAGCCCGCGATCCGCGCCGTCGCCGTCCGCTCGAGCTCCGTCGCCGGCCGGTCGCCGAGGAGCGCCAGCGCGCCGGCGGACTCGGGCCCGCCCCCCGGGATCGGCAGGGCCACGCGAGCGGCGGCCGTCCGTCGCCGGCCATGATAGGCAGCGACTGCGGCGGCGGCGTCGGCGACGTCCGGCGGGGCGTGGACCGCGAGCGTCGTGCCACGCCGGCCCTCGATCGCCACGGCCCGTCCGAGAAACCCGGCGATCGCCGCCGCCAGGCCGTCGGGCCCGCCACCGCCGAGCGCGACCTGCTCGAGCCGGCTCTCGAGCATGGTGGCCTGTCGCTCCAGCTCGGCCCGATGATTGACGAGGAACCCGATGACGCTTCGCTCGATCGAGGACGGATCGGCCGCGCCGGCGTCGATCGTCGGCAGGCCTGCTGCGATCGCAACGTCGCCAAGGGCCGCAACGGCCGCCCCGCCCCGGCCCGAATCCGCAACGACGACGAGCCCGCCGATCTCGGCGTCGACGCAGCCACGCACCAGCGAGACGACGCCGTCGTGGTCCGGTGCCACGACCGCCAGCGCGGCCTCCGGCACGATCGCGACGTCGCCCGGCTCGAGCGCATCGAAGGCGGGCACCCGCGACCGCATCAGGCGAACCCAGGCGAGGTCCCGGGTGCTGCTTCCCGCCGCAGGTCGGGCGATCCAGCGGGCGCTCGGGAGGACGGCCGCGCGGAGCTCCTCGAGCGTCGCCATCGGCGGCAGTCAGGCGTTCGACGGAGAGGCGGATGCGCCCGACGGCGGCGAGGCGGACTGGACGTTGCGTCGCGCGACCAGGTCGTCGAGCAGCCGCCCGAACTCCCGCTCGAGGTCCACGTATCGATCGGATCGAGCGACGAGGGCCAGCTCGCCGGCCGGCGAGAGCCGCGCCCAGATCCGCCGTCGAGGACGATAGAACGTGATCGCCAAACCGACGATGAGCGACGCGAACGCCGTCCAGACGATTCCCTGCCCGGGGTCCTTCTTGGCGATGATCAGGGTGTAGTCGGAGAAGCGGCGGACGGCGATCGAGAAGTCGAGGCCCGCCGGCACGGCCGCCTCCCCGGCCGCCACGGCCACCGCGCTCAGGTCCTGGATCGCCGGCGAGCCGTCGTTCGCCTGGCCGACGACCCGGTAGGGCAGCACGAGCAACACACCCGTCCCGTTCGATTCGCGCTGGAGCAGCAGCCGCAACCCGACATCGCGTCCCGGAACGGCGAGCGTCCCGTACGGCAGCCCCGCGGCCGAGTCGGTCATCGGCACGGGCCCGTCCCAGAGCGGCTTGCCTGCCGCATCGCTGATGAGGACGTCGGGCGCCGGTCCGAACCCGTTCTGGTGGAAGGTGTACCCGCCGATCGCGAGGGGATCGTTGACCCGGATCGTCTTCCGGGCCACCTCCTTGCCGTCCTGGAAGACGCCGAGATCCGTCGTGAAGTCGGTCGCCTGGCCGGTCTCGAGGAAGCCCGGCGCGAGGAACCGGTAGTTCTTCACCACGAGCAGGCCGGG
>DATAQF010000290.1:0-2825 GCA_036264795.1 Candidatus Limnocylindrales bacterium
AGCCGCGAGATGACGGGCCGCGTCCTGCGCAGCCTCGAAGCCGAGGGCGTCGTCAAGCGGATTGGTCGACGGGGCCTTCGCCTGCTACGCCCCGATGCGCTGGTGGGCGTTGCCGAGCCGGATGGCGCGCTGGCCTGATCGGGAGCGGCCCGCGGAGCGAACTCGGCCCCGGGCCGACATCGACTAGGTGCCTCCGTCCTCTGGATTGGTGACCGCCCCCTCCGACCCCCGCCCCAGGACCAGTCCGGACTCGTACGTCCCGTTCGGACCGGCGGCTCGGCGGACCGCACCGCCATCGAGCACGAGGAGGCCGTGGCGAGTGGTCGCCACCCAGCCATCGCGTCGGAAGTCTCCCAGCGTCCGGGCGACCGATTCGCGGATGCTCCCGACGCCGTCCGCGAGCTGCTGCTCGGTGACGGGGATCAGTCCCTCAGCGGGAAACAGGTCGGCAAGCAGCGTGATCTCGCGCGCCAGGCGTTGGGACAGGTCCGCTCCGGTGCGTGCCGCGAGCGTCGCCACGGTCGAGCCGACAAACGTCTGCGCGTGGTCGACGACGGCATTGGCGAACGGCGCCTCCGCCCGGATGAGGTCGCGGATCCGGTTCGGTGGCAGGAGCATCACCACACTTGGCGCGACCGCCTGCAGATCGATCGGCGTCGCGTCGTGCGCGTGCACGAGGTGGGTGCCGACCAGCGCTCCGGGCCCGGCGTAGGCGAGCGTCGGTTCCATGCCGTCGGCATGGGCGAAGAGCCGGACGATCCCGAGGACGACCAGAGCCGCCCAGGCACGGTGGCTGGCAAGTCCCAATCCTTCGCCCGGATCCAGCCGGCGACGCCGCCCGCGGCTCAGGAGGCCCTGGCGCTCAACCGTGGATGCGGATCCCAGCCCGGCTGCCGTGGCGGCGTCCGTGAGCGTGGAGTCGCGCTCCTCCAGCGACCGCAGCTCGAGACTGTAGCCGCCGCTCGCAGCCGGAAGCCGCCGGGCGTGGAACTCGAGGCCCTGCCGCTTGCCCCACGGCAGCCGGATCTCGAGCGTGCCGGACGTGTCGCGACTCGGTGACAGGGACCGTGCCAGCTTCCGGAGCTGTCGGCATGTCTCCTCGTCGACGCGGTCGCCGAGAGCCTCATGACCGACCGGTTCGGGAGGCAGTCCGACCAGCATCCGAAACTGGGCGTTCGCCCGACTCAATCGACCGGACGCGTCCATCGCGGCGAGCGCGACCGACCGGCCGGTCCACCAGCGCGAGAACGGCATCGACGGGCTCAGGCGACCGTCGCGGTACGCGAACCAGACGGTCGTCGGGACGTCGCGGACATTGACGCGGGCCTGGCGATGCAGGTCGGCGTCGCGGTATACGGCTCGGAGGCCGCGGCGGGCCCCCGTAATCGTCCGTGATCCGTCGTCCACCAGTTCGACCTGATGGGTGGCGATCTGCACGAACAGGTCGTCATCGCGCGGGTGCGCGAGAAGCATGTGCATGATCGGCTCCAGGTCGCCCCTCGGGGTACCGGACCGTACGGAGTCCGAGGTTACAGAAGTCCTAATCCGGGTCCCTGTCAATGGCGTTTTCCATCCCAAACTTGGCCTGAGCGAAGCTCCCGTCCCGGGTCGCGGCGGGGATGGGTGATACCCGGTCGGATCGCAGGTCGTGGGGCGACGTATCCGCTGCTACCTCGCACCCGGTCGGATCGCCGAGGCCGTAGCCGAGGTCACTGCGCCGCCCGACCGTCCATGCCACGGTCGTCGTCCACTCCGGACAAGCAGCATCAGGCACGCCTCGACGCCGCCTCGGGCGGTGACAGCGCGCCAGGAGGTTCTCGCGATGACGCTCACACGCCGTCCATCCGATCGCAACACGATGCCCATGCGCAGCGCGCTCGAGCGCCTGATGGGCGATTGGCCGTTCGTCCAGGTCGACGGCGGTCTCACGGAGCTGGCACCGCCCATCGACGTCCGAGAGACCGACGACGCCTACATCGTCGACATCGACCTTCCCGGCGTTGACCCCAAGGACCTGGAGATCCTCATCGAGGGCCGAACGCTGACGATCCGCGGCCGCATGACCGAGGAACGAGAAGAGCGACAGGGGACGTACCTGCTTCGCGAGCGTCGCCAGGGCCAATTCATGCGGGCCGTCGCGTTGCCCGGCATGGTCGAGGTCGACCAGGTCCGCAGCGATTTCGAGGACGGTCAGCTGACGATCACGCTGCCGAAGGCGTCCCAGAACCGCGCCCGACGCATCGAGATCCCGACGAACACCGGCAAGTCCGGCAATGGCCGGCACAAGGCTGGGGCGACGGGAACCCAGGCGCGGCCGGACCAGACCAGCCAGCAGACAGCCCAGCAGACGAGCCAGCCGGCTCGGGCTGGGCAGCGCTAAGGCCCGGCGTGCCCTCGATTCGACCGCCGCGGCTGAAGGGAGCCCAGTCGTGTCTCTGATCGACCTGCTCTGGATCTTTCTGATCCTGAGCTCCCTTCAGCCGGTCATCCGGCAGCGGGTGCTGGAGGCGCAACGCGTCCGCGCATTCCGTCGACTCGAGATCGAACGTGGAAGCCGCGTCATCGGGCTGATCCATCGGCAGGAGACGATGAGCTTCCTCGGCTTCCCGATCGCTCGCTATATCGACATCGAGGACTCGGAACGGCTCCTCCGGGCCATCCAGCTCACCGACCCGTCTCGTCCGATCGACCTGATCCTCCACACGCCTGGCGGCCTCGTGCTCGCCGCGGCGCAGATCGCTCAGGCGCTCCGTCGCCACCAGGCCAAGGTCAGCGTGTTCGTGCCGCACTACGCGATGAGCGGCGGGACGCTCATCGCGCTGGCG
>DATAQF010000306.1:0-3198 GCA_036264795.1 Candidatus Limnocylindrales bacterium
GTTCCCGGCAACCGCGTGCCGTTCGTGGCGGTCGATCACGATCCGCCGGTCGACAAGCTCGACAACGACTTCCCGATCCGCCTCACGACCGGCCGACGCCTCGACTCGTACAACACGGGCGTCCAGACCGGCGGCTACACGTCGCCCCTTCGCCGCCGGGAATCGCTCGACATCTCGCCCGAAGATGCGGCGACCTACGAGCTGGCCGATGGCGAGCGAGTCCGCGTCGTGTCCCGGCGAGGCCAGGTCGAGGTCCCGATCCGGATCGACGATTCGCTTCGACCGGGCCTCACGTTCATGACGCTCCATTTCCAGGACGACGTCGCGACGAACCTCCTGACGATCGACGCCACGGATCCCAAGTCGGGCACGGCCGAGTTCAAGGCAACGGCGATCCGGATCGAGAAGCTTCGAGAGCCCGCCGCATCGACGGCGTGACCGAGGACGGAGCCACGCCGACGGTCCTCGCGATCCTCGAACCCGGTCATCGCGTCGATACACTGGCCCGATGACGATCCCCGCCCGGATCAGCATCGTGACGATCGGCGTTGCGGACGTGGCTCGATCCGCTCGGTTCTACGAGGCGCTCGGCTGGCAGCGCTGCCGCTCGTCCATGGACGAGATCGCCTGGTTTCGGACCGCCGATTCGTACCTCGGGATCTTCGGCTGGCAGGATCTGGCCGACGACGCAAACCTCGTGGACGCAAGCCGTGGCTCCTTCGGCGGGATCACGCTGGCGATCAATGTCGAGACGTCCGAGGCCGTCGATTCGGCGCTCGACGAGGCGGTCGCCGCCGGCGGATCCCTCCTCAAGCCCGGGACGGAGCTGCCCTTCGGCTATGGCGGCTACTTCGCCGACCCGGACGGCCATCCCTGGGAGGTCTGCTGGAACCCGGGCTTCCCGATCGGCCCTGACGGCCGGATCGAGATCCCCTGACGTGGCGACGCTCGAGCATCACGCGGAGCGGCTCGTCGACCAACGATCCGATGTCGTCCATGCCCGACTGCTCGAGCTCGCCGACCGGCTTCGCGACGAGATGCCCCCGGTCGAGCCCGGCACGCAGGCGGCGACGATGCTCGGGATGACCGGCCCGGTCGGGATCGAGGTCACCGATCGCGGGCCGAACCGGATCGAGCTCCGCACAACCGAGGTACGGGTCCGTGTCGAGGCCGCCGCGGATCTCACCCCGACGGAAGACGACAAGACGAGTCTGTCGCTCGGGCTGGTCGTCCAGCCCCAGGGGTTCGCCGCGAACATGATGCTCGGCGTCGCGCTCCGGACGATGCCCAATGTCGAGCGGCAGCTGATCGACGGGCTCGAGCGGGCACTGACGGACCTGGCAGCCGAGCTCGCGAAGCCCGACGGGGAGTGGGACGCGCGCGCATGGCAGCCACCCGGGTTGCCGACGCGCCGCTGAGCAACCATCAGGAGACAGGGGATGCCGAACGCAACGCGAACGATCCAGATCGACCGCCCGCCCGAGCGGGTGTTTGCCTTCTTCGCCGACCCGGCGAACGACAAGTCCTGGCGACCTCACGTGAAGGAGATCGCGGCCGACGGGACAGCCCGGGTCGGATCGCGGATCCACCAGGTCGTCGACGGTCCGGGCGGACGGGGAATCGCGGCGGACATCGAGGTGACGGCGTACGAACCACCGGCCCGGTACGCCTTCGAGGTCGTCGCCGGACCGGCCCGGCCCCACGGCGAGTTCCGATTCGCGCCGGCTGGCAACGGCACCGAGGTGCAGTTCTCGTTGAGCGCCGAGATCGGCGGGCTCAAGCGCTACCTCCTGTCAGGCCCCGTCCAGAAGTCGATGGACGGGGAGATGGCGGCGCTCGACACCGCAAAGAGGCTCCTCGAGAGCTCCTGAGAGCCTTCAGGGCGACCATCCCGACCGTTGCCTGATCGCCCCCGCGGATACACTCGGACGCGATGGACCTCCACGTCATCGGGCCGCTCGCATCTCCCGCGGAGCGGGCGGCGGTCGACACCGTGCTCGGCGCCGCCGAGTCGGGATGGCGTGGCGGGCCACGCGACCCTCGAACCGATGGCCACGTCGCCCGAGGCGGCCACGCTGCGCGCTCGCGTCGCGACCTCCTCATTCCGACGCTCCACGCGATCCAGTCGCGGATCGGCTGGATCAGCCAGCCGGCACTGAACTACGTCAGCCGGCGGCTGACGATTCCCCCGGCCGAGGCGTACGGCGTCGCGACCTTCTATGCCCTGTTCGCGACGACGGCCCGGCCGCCCGTCGTGGCCCATGTCTGCGACGACCTCGCGTGCCGGCTCGCAGGTTCGGACGATCTGTGCGCCGACCTCGAGCGGACGCTGGGGCCCGAGGGGGCACCGGGTCGGGACGGGCAGGCGAGCTGGCTCCGATCTCCGTGTCTCGGCGTCTGCGAACGCGCTCCCGCGGCGATGATCACCGTCGCCGGCACGGAGCCGACGACGACCGTGGCGGCCCCGGTCGATGCCGCGGGGATCGCGATGCGGATCGGCCCGGACGGCCGAGGAAGTCGGACCGAAGGGCGCGACCACCCGATTCCGCAGGCCGGCGATCCGAACCTTCGCCTCCTTGCTCGAATCGGTTCGATCGATCCGACATCGCTCGACGAGTACCGCGCCGCGGGCGGCTTTCGGGCGCTCGAGCGTGCCCGCGCCATCGGCCCGCAGCAGGTCATCGATGAGGTGACGGCAGCGGGGCTCGTCGGGCGGGGCGGGGCTGCCTTCCCGACCGGGCGGAAATGGGCCGCGGTCGCCGCCCAGCAAACCCAGCCGCACTACCTCGTGTGCAATGCGGACGAGTCGGAGCCGGGCACGTTCAAGGACCGGGTCCTGATGGAGGGCGATCCGTTCTCGGTCGTCGAGGCGATGGCGATCGAGGCGTTCGCCGTCGGCGCCACCAGGGCCTATCTGTACGTCCGCGGCGAGTACCCGCTGGCGGAGGCGCGGATGCTCGGCGCGATCGCCGCCACGCGCGAGGCCGGCCTCCTCGGCGGACTGGACATCGAGCTGCGGCGCGGCGCCGGCGCGTACATCTGCGGCGAGGAGACCGCCCTCTTCGAGTCGATCGAAGGCAAGCGCGGCGAGCCGCGCAACAAGCCGCCATTCCCCGTCGAAGTGGGCCTCTTCGGGAAGCCGACCGCCGTCAACAACGTCGAGACGCTCGTCAACGTCCTCTCGATCGTCGGCAAGGA
>DATAQF010000312.1:0-2222 GCA_036264795.1 Candidatus Limnocylindrales bacterium
GTGAGGTCGCCCACGGCGAGGATCAGGAGGCCGACGACGACGATCCGGCGCCGCCCGATCCGGTCGCCGAGCCGCGCGCCGGGCGTCACCACGACGATCCCGACGATCGCCATCGTCGCGATCCCGGCCGCGATCTCGAACGGACCGAGGAACAGGACGGAGGCCGCGAACAACGGCAGGAGCGTGTTCCGGAAGCCGTGACGGTTGATCATGTTGCAGAGCACACCTGCGTAGACCGATCCGAGCGCGACGGCCCGCCTCCCGCGCGTGAGGCTGATCTCGTGCGACTGCGTCCGACCGCTGACCGCGTCCCGTTTCTGGCTGCCCTCGATCCGGGCGAGGAGCGGCCACAGGATCGCCCCTGCCGCGAGGGCGCCGAGGGCCGCGACGATGAACGTGGCCCGCCAGGACAGGATCGACCCGAGCACGCCGCCGAGCAGCGGATAGAACGCGATCCCGGTGTTGTTGGCGAGCTGGAACACGCTCATCACCTGGCCCCGGTTGGACGGGCCGGCGGTCCAGCTCAGCGCGGTGAGGGCGACGGTCGTGAGAAAGCCGGAGCCGAGACCAGCGGTCACTCTCGCGAGGATCAGCCACTCGACCGACGGCGCGACCGCGCCGATCATCGAGCCCGCCCCGAGGAGGACGACTCCGACCACCGCGAGCCGGCGCTCCCCGACGCGATCGAGGATCACGCCGGACGGCAGATCGGTGAGGAGCCGGGCGAAGCCGTAGGTCGACACGACGAGCCCGGCCGTCGCGATCGAGATCCCGAGGTCGTCACGGACGTTCGGCAGGAGCGGGGTCAGGATGTTCGTCGCGGCGATGGCGAAGAACAGGGCGATCCCCAGCCAGCGGGCATCGGACGGGATCTCGGACAGGAGCGAGAGGCGCGGGCCGCCGGCGGCGGGATGGGCGGCCGGGCGGCCGCCGAGGCGAAACCGCATCCGGTCAGGCGCCGCGCGCCAGCTCGGCGCCGACGTCGGCGATCGTCATCGACGACGGATCCAGGGCGAGGGCCCGGCTCGAGGAGGCCGTCCGGACGACGAGCTTGCGGACCTGTCGGGCATCGAGCTCCGCCTCGACGCAGCGGGCCGCCAGACGAACCAGCTCTTCGGGCCAGCGGGCGCCTGCTGAGGCCGGAGCCCCACCGTGGTCGGCGCCAACGTCGCCGGATGCTCCGCCGGCTGCAACGGGCGCGGCCGTGGCTGACGTTACCGGTGCCCCGACCTCGGCCAGCGTGTCGGCGAGAATGGCCGCGACGGCGTCGACGCCCGGCAGGCCGATCTCCTCGATCAGGTCGGCCCGCGACAGGAACGCCGTGTCGACGCCGACTCGGAAGTTCGTCGTCGCGAGGAAGAGGACATTCGGCCACGTCCGGCTGACCTGGTCGACGCCGGAGAGGAGCGCGTCGGTCGCGCGATGAACGTCGACCGGGTTCGTCTCCAGCGACGCGCTCGACCGGTTGACCGCCAGGGCTTCGACCTCGTCGATCAGGACGACGAGCGGGTGGCCGCGCCGCGCCAGGTCCGGGATCGTCCGCTCGAACAGGCGGCTCACGGCCCGCTGGCTCTCCCCGAGGAGCTGGCTCGGAAACGCGTGCGGGTCGATGTCGACGAAGAGGAGCGGGCCGCCGTCGAGAACCCGCGCTGCCTCGTCCGCCAGTCCGCCCGCGAGCGTGGTCTTGCCCGTCCCCGGCGGTCCGGCGAGGATCACCAGCCCGTGCAGGCCCAGCCCGACATCGCTCGTCTTCGCCCGGTGGCTCAGCGCGAACAGGACGAAGTTCAGCAGGCGGTCCTTGGTCGCGGCAGGGACGATGATGCGGGTCCAGCGGTCGCGCCAGTTGTCATCGGGCAGCTCGGTCAGCCGCACGATGCCCTCGACGCCGGGCGGGACCTGGACGGTCGGCACGCTAAGCCTCGGGACGGCCGTCGAGATGATCCGGCCAGACGACACCCGTCAGATCCGGCGCGTCGAGGGTCGGCAGCTCCTCGAAGAGGTTCAGCGGGTCGAGAAGGATCCGCATCATGTCGTAGAGCGCGTCGAAGTTGTGGACCCGGACGAGTCGCGCGGTCCGCTCGAGGTCGTCGTTGAAGTGCTGGTGCATCTCCCAGTGATCGACGACGATCAGGTCGCCGGCCTCCCACGGGACGTTGACGCCGTCGATCTCGCTGTGACCCCGGCCCGAGATCACGTACAGCCAGGCCTCCCCGCCGTGACGG
>DATAQF010000072.1:0-8218 GCA_036264795.1 Candidatus Limnocylindrales bacterium
GCGACCGCGTTCGTGAGCGGCGTCACCCCCTGTCGGGTCTGCCCGAAGATGTACAACGGCAGGGTCTGGGACCCAGGGCCGCTGACGAACGACGTGATCACGTAGTCGTCGAAGCTGAAGGTGAACGCGAGCAGGAAGCCGGCCACGATTGCCGGCAGGAGCTGCGGAAACGTGATCTGGGTGAACGTCCGCCATGGCGTCGCGAAGAGGTCGTAGCTGGCGTCGGTCAGGGTTCGGTCCATGCCGCTCAGTCGTGCCCGGACGAGGAGCAGGACGAGGCTCGTGTTGAACAGGACGTGCGCGGCGATGATCGACCATTGGCCGAGCTGGATCTGGACGCCCCGACCGGGACCCGGCTGGACCGCGTCGAGGATCGGGTTGACGATGTCGCGAATGCTCGCGAACAGGATCAGTGACGCCAGGGCGATCACGATCTCCGGGATGATCACGCTGATGTAGGTCAGAGCCTCCATCGTCGAACGCACGGAGCGACGGACACGCTGCATCCCGAGCGCGGCCATCGTGCCGAAGGTCGTTGCGAGGATCGCGTTGATGAAGGCGATCGTGGCGCTGTTCCAGAGGGCCTTCTGGACGTTCGTGTCCTGGAGGGCCCGGTCGTACCACTTGAGGCTCAGGCCCTGCCAATCGGTCACGTTTCGGTTCGTCCCGTTGAAGCTGAACACGACGACGACGAGGATCGGGAGGAAGAGGAACACGTACAGGAGCAGCGCGTGGGCGCGGAATCCGAGCTCGACCAGCCCGCCGGCGCGATCCCGTGCCGCGCCGCGCCGTCCCGCCACAGCGCGCGGCGCCACCGCCGCCGGGGGCGTCGTCACAGGACGCTGACCTCACGGACCCGTCGACCGCGGTTCGTGACCCAGACATAGAAGGTGACCGTGATCAGCATCACGACGATCAGCCCGACGGCCTTGGCCGATCCGGCGGGCCAGTTGCGCGACGAGAGGAAGTCGAGCTGCAGCACGTTGCCGATGAGAAACGTCTTCCCGCGACCGAGAATCGTGGGGATCACGTACTCGCCCATGAGCGGGATGAAGACGAGGATGCTGCCGGTGATCAACCCCGGCCAGATGATCGGGAGGGTGACCTGCCGGAACGTCGCCCACCGGCCGGCGCCCAGGTCCTTCGATGCCTCCAGCAACGTCCGATCCAATCGTTCGAGCGTGACGTAGAGCGGAAAGATCATGAGCGGCAGGTAGTTGTAGACGATCCCGAGGAGGATCGCGGCGGGGGTCCCCAGGATCTGGACGTCCTGGCCCGTCAGGTCCGAGAGGAACCCGGCCAGTCCACGCGGCCCGAGGATCGTCAGCCACGCGATGGTCCGGATCAGGAAGCTCGTCCAGAAGGGGATGACGAGGAGGATGACGAGGAGCCCTTTGCGCTTCGTCACGCGCGTGGCGATGAAGTAGGCAAGCGGAAACGCGACGAGGAGGCAGAGCACCGTGCCCGCCGCCGCGATCTCGAGGCTCGTCACGAACGGCTCGGTCCGGGTCAGGACGGTGGCGTAGTTGTCGAACGTGAACGCCGGCGCGTACCCGCCGTCCGGACCACGGACCCCAAAGCTGACGACGACCACGAGGAGAAGCGGGATCAGGAGCAGGACGAGATACCAGAACGCCGCCGGGAGCAGCAGCAGGGCCGACACGATTGCCGGTCGACGACTCCTCGAGGAGGCCGCGACGCGGCGATCAGCCAACTCCATCTCGCCGGCTGTCACCGACCGGCATCCGCCCGTGTTCGCACCCGGTCAGCCCTGCTTGAACTCGGCCCAGATGTCGGCGCGCTGCTTGCTGGCGCTCTGGTCGACCATGACGGTGACCTTGTCGACGTCGGCATCGGGCAGGTAGACCGCGGCGCTGTTCACGAACTCGGGCGGCAGCAGCGGCTTCGCCGCGTCGTTGGCGCTGGCATAGCCGGCGTACAGGCTCTCGGTCACCTGCATCTTCGGGTCCTGGATCCAGTCGAGGAACGCATAGGCGATGTTGGGGTGCGGCGCGTCCGCCAGCATCACCCACGTATCGACCCAGATGATCGTCCCGTCGGACGGGATCACGTACCCGGTGTCCTTGTATTTCGGGTCCGTCTGCATGAGATACGCGGTGCCGTTCCAGGCGAGGGCGAGCACCGCCTCCTCGTCCTTCAGCGTCTGCGGATAGTTGTCCGAGTCGATCGACTGAAGATGCGGCCGGAGCTTCAGGAGCTCCTGCCGGGCGATCTCGAGCTCGTCGCTCTTCTGGGTGTTCACGTCGAAGCCATGCATCCGGAGCGGTGCGACGAAGACATCCTCGGGGGAGTCGACGACCAGCGTCTTTCCGGAGTACTTCGTCGTTGCGAGCGACCAGAAGTCGGCCCACGACGTGACCGGCTCCTTGACCTTGTTGCCGCGGTAGATGATCCCGGTCGTCCCCCAGTCCTTCGGGACGATGTACTCGTTGTTCGGGTCCGACGGCAGGTTGCGGAACTTGGGGTTGATCGTCTTGAGGTTCGGCAGCCGCCCGAGGTCGAGCTTCTGCAGGAAACCGCCGCTCGCGAGCGTGGCGACGAACTCCTCGGTCGGAACGGCGACGTCGTACTGGCCCTTGCCGCCGGCCTGGAGCTTGGCGAGCATCTCCTCGTTCGAGGGATACGTGTCCTCGACGAAGTTCGACAGCCCGAAGTCGGTCGTGAACAGCTTCTTGTTGTCCGGGCTGAAATAGTCCGACCAGTTGAAGAGGAAGAACTCCTTCTCCAGCGCGTAGCTCGGGACGGGCGTGGGCGCCTCCGACGCGACCACCGAGGGCGCGTTCGACGCCGGGGCGCTCGACGGCGGGGTCGAGGCGACGGGTGTCGGCGTCGCGGTCCCGGCGGCACAGGCCGCGAGGAAGGCGCTCATCCCACCGAGCGCCGCCCCGGCCATGAACCGCCGCCGCGTGATCTTCGCCCGCAACAGATCTTCCTGGTACTGCCGAACTGCATCGTCCACGACTCTCTCCTCCGCGTCCTGGTCCTGGTTGTCGTCCAACCCCTCACCCAACGAGGATGAGGTTCGCCTCCTCGTGCCAGCGGACGGTGACCGGCTCACCCGGCCCAAGTCCGGTCGATGCCCCGGCTGTGTTCTGGTGGCGGGCGATCACCTCGCCCAGCTCGTCGGTCTGGATTCGGAACTCCGTCTGGTCGCCCAGATACGTTCCCTGGTTGATCCGTCCTCGGACCGTGGCCCAGCCGCTTGCAGCCGCTGGACCGTCCTGCGCCGGCTCCACCCGCAGCCGTTCCGGCCGGATCGCCACGGTCACCGGATCTCCGGCAGCCGTGCCGGCGTCCGGGCGCGTGATTCGTCCGGTCAGACGGAGCCCCGCGGCCGTCTCGACCATCGCCCGATCGCTCCCCGCGTCGTGCGCAACGAGCCGGGCGGGGATGAAGTTCGAGACGCCGATGAAGTTCGCGACGAACGCGTTCGACGGCCGCTCGTAGAGCTCGTCGGGCAGTCCCTGCTGCTGGATCCGGCCGTCGCGCATGACGACGATCACGTCGCTCATCGTCAGCGCTTCCTCCTGGTCGTGGGTCACGTACACGAACGTGATCCCGACCTCTTGCTGGAGCGACTTCAGCTCGAGCTGCATCTCCTTGCGAAGCTTGAGATCGAGCGCACCGAGCGGCTCGTCGAGCAGGAGGACGGTCGGGCGGTTGACGAGGGCCCGGGCCAGGGCCACGCGCTGCTGCTGACCGCCGGACAGCTCCCACGTCCGGCGCTTGCCGTAGCCGGCGAGGCGGACCAGCTCGAGCGCCTCGTCGACGCGGCGCCGCTCCTCGACTCGCGCGACCTTCCGCTGGCGGAGCCCGTAGCCGACGTTCTGGGCGACGTCCATGTGGGGGAACAGCGCGTAGTGCTGGAAGACGGTGTTCACGTTGCGGTGGTACGGCGGGACGCCGGCGATCGGGCGGCCGGCGAGGAGGATCTCGCCCTCGGTCGGCTGCTCGAATCCGGCGATCATCCGGAGCGTGGTGGTCTTGCCGCAGCCCGATGGTCCGAGGAGGCTCGCGAAGGATCCGCTCGGGATCGCGAGGTCCATCCGGTCGACGGCGACGACCGGCCCGAACGTCTTCGTGACGCCGATCAGCTCCACGTCCGGCGTCCCCTTCGACGCTGTCGTGCCGGGCGTGCCGCGATCCGCCGCAACGGGTGCGGGTGGACGTCCTTCCGCGAGGCTCCCGGAGACGGTCACAGACCCCTCTCTGCGCAGCGCGATGGGTGCATCGACCAGTGGAGCGATGTAGCGACGCTACAGGGTGGCGCGATGGTAATCGTGTCGGATACGCAGCGTCAACGCGGGAAATGGTGCGAGATTCGAATCATCAGGCGCCATGACCCGGGCGGGAAGGACCGTTTCCTGAAGCTATACTTCAGGCCGGTTTCGCGGAGGGAGGTCCCACGGCGCATGACGGAGACAGAGCTGCAGCTCGGGCCGCGGATCCGCTCGTTGCGGCACGCGCGCCATGTCACGCTTCGCCAGCTCGCGGAACGGGCCGGCGTGACGGAGAGCTTCCTCTCACAGGTGGAGCGCGAGGTCACGAGCCCGTCCATCGCGTCCGTCCAGCGGATCGCGCGAGCGCTCGACCTCGGCATTGCCGAGCTCTTCGCCGACGGCGAGCCCCAGGGTCGGGTCGTCCGCCGGACGGAGCGGCGTCGCATCTCGTACCCCGGCCTCCGGTCGGTCGACGAGTTCCTGACGGCCGGCTCCGGGGGCCGCCTCCAGGTCATCCTGTCGACGCTTGAGCCCGGTGGCGGAACGGGCGAGGAGCCGTACAGCCATGAGTCCGACGAGGAGGTCGTCGTCGTCCTCTCCGGCTCGATCGAGCTCTGGGTCGCCGACGAGCACCACCTGCTCGAGGAGGGCGATGCGATCGCGTATTCCTCCCGGCTGCCCCACCGCAACCGGAACGCCGCGGACCATCAGGCGGTGATCCTGTTCTGCTGCACCCCGCCGAGCTTCTGACTCGCGCGCTCCGTCGAGTCCCGCGCTCCGCATGACGGCCGCTCCTCCCCGGGGCCGTAGAATGCGCGGCAATGTACGTCGTCATCCTGGCCGGTGGGGGCGGGACCCGGCTCTGGCCGGTGAGCCGGCCCGACTGCCCGAAGCCCTTCCTGCCGCTCCTCGGTGACGAGACACTCCTTCAGCGCACCGTCAAGCGCGTCGCTCCGCTCCTTGGCGACGGTGACGTCTTCTGCGTGACCGACCGTCGCTACGGGCAGCTGGTCCGCGACCAGATCCCGGAGACACGGCTCATCGTGGAGCCCTCGGGCCGGAACACGGCGGCGGCGATCGCTCTCGCGGCAGCGGTCATCGACCGTCCGGACGACGAGGTCATGGTCGTCCTGCCGGCCGACCACTGGATTGCCGACGAGGATCGCTTCCGAGACGTGCTCGCGATCGCGGCGGGCCAGATGGCGGTCGGCGCGTTCGACGTGGAGCGGCCGCTGGTCACGCTCGGGATCCGGCCGACCCGCCCCTCGACCGATTACGGCTACCTCCGGCCGGACACCATGCGCGGGACGCGAATCGACGGGCTGCCTGCCTACCCGCTCCTCGGGTTCGAGGAGAAGCCGACCGAGGCGCGGGCGCGCGAGCTGATCAACATGCCGGGCGTGGGCTGGAATGCCGGCATGTTCGCGTGGCAGCGGGGAGCCATCCAGGCCGCCCTCGAGAAGTACACGCCGCTGCCGATGCTGATCGGGCAGGCAGCCTCGTCCGAGCTCGCCCTGGGGAACGCCTACGAACGGATCCAGCCGATCTCGATCGACAAGGCGGTCATGGAGAGCGCCGCCGACGACCACCAGGTCGTCATGGGCTCGCTCGATGTCGGCTGGAGCGATCTCGGCAGCTGGACGGCGCTCCTCGCGGCCCTCGCGGGCGGCGATGGCGGCGGCGCGACCGGCCGGGTCGTGCAGCCGGGGGAGCACGTCGACCTCGCCGCCGACGACCTGATCATCCATTCCACCGACCGGGGGCTCGTCGTCGAGCCCGGGTCGAGCGTTGCGGGCGCCACGAATGGGGGGATCTCGAGCGACGGGGTCTGGGCCCATCTCGCCGCCGCCCGACACCTCGCCCCCGAGGTGCAGGCCTTACTCGACCGCGTCGCCCATCAGGAGAGCCGCCCATGACGACGATCGCCGAACGCCCCGCACCGACCACGATCGTCTTCGGGACCGACGGCTGGCGGGCACGTGTCGCCGACGACTTCACGTTCGTGAACGTCCGCCGCTGCGCCGACGGCGTGGCTCGCTACGTCGTCGAGCGCGGCGAGCAGGAGAAGGGCGTCGTCGTCGCATTCGACCGCCGGTTCGCCTCGGAGCATTTCGCGGCCGCCGCGGCCGAGGTCCTTCTCGCCCACGACATCCCGGTCTTCCTCGCCGCCTCCGCTGTGCCGACCCAGATGAGCTCGTACGAGGTCGTCCAGCGGAGTGCCGCCGCCGGGATCGTTATCACGGCTTCCCACAATCCGTGGACCGACAACGGCTTCAAGGTCAAGTCGCCGACCGGTGCGGCGGCGGGTCCCGAGATCCTCGGCGTCCTCGAGGCGGCGATCGCGTCGAACGGCTCGATGGCCATCGAGCGCCGGCCCCTGGCCGACGCCGAGGCCGCCGGCCTCGTCGAGCGGTTCGATCCGTTCGACGGCTACGAGCGGTACGTCCGCCGGACGATCGATCTCGACGAGCTGAAGGCGGCCGACGTCTCGATCCTGGTCGAGCCGCTGTACGGAGCGGGCGCGGGTTGGATCCCGCGCCTCCTTCGCGGCGGCCGGATCCACGTCACCGAGATCCACAGCGAGCGGAACCCGTACTTCGGCGGCGTCAACCCGGAACCGATCCGGCCGAACGTCGACGAGGCCCTCGGGATCATCGGGGGCGGCGGGTACGACCTCGGACTGTTCCTGGACGGGGACGCCGACCGGGCCGGAGCTGCCGACGAGCGCGGCCAGTTCATCCATCAGCTCCAGGTGACCGGCCTCCTGATGTACCACCTTGCCGAGCACCGCGGCCTGCGCGAGCCCGTCGTGGTCAGCGTGAACAACACCTCGATGGCCGCACGGCTGGGCGAGCGCTACGGGCTGCCGGTTCACGAGACGCCCGTCGGGTTCAAGTACATCGGGCCGAAGATGATCGAGACCGGGGCGATGCTCGGTGCCGAGGAGTCGGGCGGGTACGGCTTCGGCATGCACCTGCCGGAGCGGGACGGCATCTACGCCGATCTCATGCTGCTCGAGCTGTTCCTGCGCGAGAAGGCCGCCGGCCGCTGGCCGGTATCGCGGGCGATCGCCCATTTCCACGAGATCGCCGGCGCGTCGTTCTATCGCCGCGTCGACGTCCACGTCGAGCGGGGCGAGTACGAGGGCGTCAAGCGCCGTCTCCTCGTCGAACTCCGCGACCAGGCTCCCGCGTCGCTCGCGGGTCACCGCGTCGCGCGAACCGAGCCCCTGTCGACGAACGACGGCGTGAAGTTCTTCCTCGAGGACGGGTCGTGGCTGCTCGTCCGCACGAGCGGCACCGAGCCGTTGGTTCGGGTCTACACGGAGGCAACCTCTGCCGATCTCCGCGATGGCCTGCTCGACGCCGGCGAGCGCCTGGTTCGCGGCTCATGAGCGACATCGAGCGGCCGGCCCACGCGGCCGATGCGAGCGATTCGGCCGGTCGGGATCCCGGTCCGAGACCGGCTGGCGCGATCGACGCGCGCCGGGTCGACAAGCCCTGGGGTCACGAGCTGATCTGGGCCCTGACCGACCGCTACTGCGGGAAGATCCTCGTCATCGAGACCGGCCGGAGGCTGTCGCTCCAGTACCACGAGCGGAAGGACGAGTCGATCCTCGTTCGGAGCGGCCGGCTCCTCCTCCACCTCGATGACGAGGCGGGCAACATGACGACCCGGGAGCTCGGCCCGGGGGAGAGCGCCCATGTCGCGGTCGGCCGTCGCCATCGTTACGAAGCGATCGAGCGAGTCGAGCTGATCGAGGTTTCGACGCCGGAGCTGGAGGACGTCGTCCGGGTCGAGGACGACTTCGGCCGAGAGGGAACGTCGGCGCCCTGACATCCCGCAGGGTCCGAGCGGGAGCCGACGAGGCTCGCGCCCGGCGGAGCCCACCCGGCGTTGCCCGCCCCCGGATTTCCTGGCCCGAAATGCCCGTCCGGATGGGTGTTTCGGGGGGTGACCTGACCGGCGTCGGGGTG
>DATAQF010000102.1:0-8580 GCA_036264795.1 Candidatus Limnocylindrales bacterium
GTCGGCGGCGGCGTGGGTGCAGGCGTCGGAGTGGGCGTGGGCGACGGGCTCGGGCTCGGGCTCGCACTCGGCTCGGGGCCCTTCGAGATGTCGTAGTCGACGGGCGTTCCCTGGTTGACGACGACGCCGGCGCTCGGGCTCTGGTGGACGATCAGGCCGGCGGCGACGACCGGGTCGAAGACCTCGGTCTTCGTCCCGACCTTCAGGCCGTTGCTGAACAGCAGGTTGATCGCATCGGTTTCGGTCTTGCCGCGAAGGTCCGGCACCGCGACCGTCTGGGCGCCCGCCGCGAGGGTCAGGTCGACCGAGCCGCCCTTGTCGATCTTCGTGCCAGCTGCGGGGTTCTGGCTGATGACCGTGTTCGGGCTGACCCCGCTGGCGGACGCCACAGCGGCCGTGTTGACCGCGATCCCGGACTGGGTGGCCAGCGCCTGGGCGTCGCTCAGGCTCTTGCCGACGAAGTTGGGGACCGTGACCTGGCTCACCGGCGTCGCCGGGGCGGACAGGAGACGGAACACGAGGAAGCCGACCGCGAGGAGGATGAGGACCGCGATCAGCGCGGCGCCCCACACCGCGAGGCTCGTGCCCCCCTCGTTGCGATCGTCCTCGATCTGGCGAGCCTGGCGGGGATCGCGAACCGGGGACGCGCCGACCGGACGTGCCGGTCGGTCCGAGGCGTAGGCATCCGGCGCGTAGGGAATGGCCTGCGGGTTCGGACGCGCGGTCGCGGAGGTCGCTCCGAGGGCGCCGGCGATCGTGGCGGTGCCGGCCGCCCCAGCAGCAACGCCGCTGCCGGGAAGGGGTGTGCCCGCCAGGAATGCCTCGAGCGCCGCCGCCAGCGACGAGGCGGATGACCAGCGGTCCGCAGGCTCGGTCGCAAGCGCCTTCCGATCGATCGCCGCGAGGTCCGACGGGATCCCGGCGCGGACGGCCGACGGATCCGGCGGCGGCCCCGCCAGCCGGGCCATCGCCACGGCAGCCGCCGAGTCCGCTTCCCACGGCCGTCGCCCCGTCAGGAGCTCGTACAGGACGATGCCGAGCGAGTAGGTGTCCGATGCCGCCGTCGCCTGGTCGCCACGGGCCTGCTCGGGGCTGAAGTAGTGAACGGACCCGAGGGTGGTGCCCGGAAGCGTCATCTGCGCCTCCGCGATCGCCCGGGCGATCCCGAAGTCGGTGACCTTCACTCGACCCTCGCGGTCGATCATGATGTTGCCGGGCTTGATGTCGCGATGGATCAGGCCGCGGCCGTGCGCCGCGTGGACCGCGCGCGCGGCCTCCGCCGTGATCCGGGCGGCCTGCCGCGGTGGCAGCGCGCCGCTCCGCTTGATGATCGCCGCGAGATCCTCGCCATCGACGAGCTCCATGACGATGAACGGGCCGGCCTCTGCCTGTCCGTAGTCGTAGACCGAGACGACATTCGGGTGGTTCAGCGACGCCGCCGCCTGAGCCTCGTGGCGAAAGCGCGATCCGAAGTCGGGGTCGCGGCCGTACTCCGGCCGCAGGAGCTTGACGGCGACGAATCGGTCGAGCTGGCTGTCGTGGGCACGGTAGATCCGGGCCATGCCGCCCTGCCCGAGGAGCTCGAGCAGGCGGTAACGGCCGCCGAGGATCGTCCCGATCTCCGTCAAATCAGCCTCTGCTGCGGGGTTGCGATCGCGTGCGGGGCCCCGACGGACCGGTCGGTCCGGGCGGTGACGCGCCGTTCGTGATCCTACCGCAGGTCGTCCGGCGGCCGCCTCGGGCGACACCGCGAGCGTTGTCCGGCCGGCACATCGGGCGAGGCCCTTCCGCGGCGCCCGCGACCGTTGGCGAGCGCGAGGCTACAGCTCCAGGTCGCGCAGGTAGGCCCGGAACTCCGGGGCGAGCTCCGGTCGCTCCAGCGCAAGCTCGACCGAAGCCTTCAACCAGCCCATCGTCGTCCCGCAGTCGTAGCGGGTTCCCTCGAACTCGTAGCCGTACACGGCCTGCTCCTGCATGAGCGCCTGGAGCGCATCCGTCAGCTGGATCTCCCCGCCGGCACCGCGCTGCGTCTGCTCGAGCTTGTCGAAGATCTTCGGCGTGAGGATGTAGCGGCCGATGATTGCGAGGTTGGAGGGCGCTTCGCCCGGCGTCGGCTTCTCGACGAGCCGGTTGACCCGGTGAAGGCGTCCGTGATTCAAGGCGCCCTCGACCTCTTCGCCGGCGATCACGCCGTACCGGTGGGTGTCCTCGTCCGGGACCTCCATCACCGCGACCACCGAGCTGTGGGTCTCGTTGTAGGCGTGGACGAGCTGGCCGATGCAGGGACGGTCGCCGACGACGACGTCGTCCGACAGGATCACGGCGAACGGCTCGTGGCCGACGATCTCCTTGGCGACGAGGACGGCGTGGCCGAGCCCGAGCTGCTCCTTCTGGCGGACGTACGTGACCTGGGCGAGGTCCGAGATGTGCCGGATCTGCCGGAGCATCTCGATGTCGCCCTTCTCCTCGAGGAGCCGCTCCAGCTCATACGAGGTGTCGAAGTGATCCTCGATCGCCCGCTTCTGGCTGGAGGTGACGATGATCACCTGCTCGATGCCGGCGGCCACCGCCTCCTCGACCGCGTACTGGATGACCGGTTTGTCGACCAGCGGCAGCATTTCCTTGGGCTGCGCCTTCGTTGCGGGGAGGAAGCGGGTTCCCCAGCCGGCGGCAGGAAAGACGGCCTTGCGGACGCGCATGAAACCTCGGTGGGACGGATGGTCGATCGGTCGGTCGAGTATACCGTCGGGGGTCTCGCGGACCGCCTCGGGCGGCCAATCCACCGTGGCAGGAAGGTTGCGGCTTCACCGTGCCGCGCGTCGGGCGGCGCGCTCTCTATGGCGCCTCGATCGTCTGGGCGAACTGGCGGATCGCCTCGGTGAATGCCTCGGGTCGAGCGAGGTTCGCGAGATGGCTGGCACCGGGGATCTGCACTCGGCTCGGGTTGGCGGCGACGAGGGCGAACGACTGCTCGGTCGCCCGGAAGAAGAGGTCGTACCGAACGTTGAGGATGAGGCTTGGACCCGGGTACGCGGCGAGCCGGGGCTTGAAGCGCTCCCCGACGAGCGATCGGAGGGCGTGGGCCCCGCCGGCGAAGAAGAATCCGTCGGCCAGGATCGGCGCGTGGACCGCCGGCGCGTATCGCCATCCGAAGAACTTCCGGTTTGCTGCCTCGAGATAGCGAACCGGCACCCGGGCGAACAGGGTCGCGAGTCCGCGGTACAGGATCGCCCGCGGACCGACCGGCTCCGCCGTCGCACCGGAGAGGATCAGGCCCGCGACGCGTTCGGGACATCGCGCGGCAACCGCCATCGCGACGTAGCCACCGAGCGACAGCCCCACGAGAATCGCCCGGCCGCCGTGCGCCTCGAGCTCGATCAGCTGGGCGACCCGGGCAGCGGCGCCGTCGATCGTGAACGGGATGTGGGCCGCGCTGCCGTGGCCGGGAAGGTCCGGGGCCAGGCAGTGGAACGAATCGGCGAGGGCCGCGACCTGGCCGGCCCACTGGGCGCTCGTCAGGCGCGTGCTGTGGAGGAAGACGATCGTCGGTCGTGCGCCGGCATCGACGCTGGTGCCTGCCGATCCGGCCGCCATCGCCGACCGCGCCGGCAGCCGACCATCTCCCGCGCCGGACGCCACCATGGAGGTCAGGGCCGCTCGGTTGCCGGGACGCCGATCGGCTCGATCAGCTCCTCCGAGGGCGAGCTCCGCTGGAGGAGGAGAGCGGCGGCGAGGATCGCGGCCCCACCGCCAGCCTGGATCGGGACGAGGCCTTCGTGGAGCAGGACGGCCGCGAGGACGACGGCGACGAGCGGCTCGAACAGCATCAGGGTCCCGCTCCGGGTCCCGCCGATGGACCGGATCCCGATCAGGAAGAGCATGGACGGGATCCCTGCCCCGACGACTCCCGCGAGCACGGCGAGGCCGAACGCGCGCGGCCCGCCGAACGGCGCGCTCATGTTGCCGCCCGTCGCCGTTGCCAGGACCGCGCTCGCGACCGCCGCCGCCAGGAGGATCCAGCCCGTCGCCTGCTCGGGCGGCACGGAGGCGAAGCGGCCTCGACCGAGCGTCACGTAGACCGTCTGGAAGCCGGCCCCGACGAGCGCCAGCCCGACCCCGAGCGGGTTGATCGTCACACCCGCGGCCGGGCTCAGCCCGCCGGCGACGACGAGGATCATGCCGCCGAGCGCCAGCCCGAGGGCGAGGACCCGCTGGCCGTCGAGCCGTTCGTGACCGAGCGCGACGGCAACGAGGGCAACGAACGCCGGGTAGATGTAGAACGCCAGCAGCACGATCGCGACCGAGGCCAGCCCGAAGGCGAAGAACATCACGGAGTTCAGGCAGAGCCCGGCGAGCGCCGCCACGAGAAGGCCGACCGAATCGCCGCGCGGCAGGCGGATCGGGTTGACGAGCCCGACGCCTCGCGGACGCCTCCAGGCGATGACGAGGAGGACGACCGGGAGGCCGAAGACCGACCGCCAGGCGACGAAGGAGAAGGGATCGAAGCCCTCCTGGTACGCGAAGCGAGCAACGGGTCCGAGGATCGCGAACCCGCTCGCCGCGAGGAGAACGATCAGGGATCCGGTGAGAAGGGACGGCCGTTCGCGCATCGGGGCATGGTATCGGCGGTCGCAGACGATCCGCTCAGCGGCCGGCGATCCGTCGCGACGGCCGCCGCGCGGTCGATCAATCGGAGGCTCCGCCGACCTCCCGACGAGACCCGCGCAGGACGACCGAGGTGAACGGGATCCGGATCTCCCGGAAGGCCTCGATCGAGATCAGGAATCCAACGAGGATCAGCACGAGGGCCAGGAACTTGCCGACCTGGAAATAGTTCGTGACCCCGAACCGGTTCAGTGCGTCCCCGCCGCTGGCCAGGAAGCCACCGAGGGCGATGAGGATCGTCGCCGGGACGCGGCTGTGGAGGTTGCCGGTGAGCAGCGCGCGCACCGCCCCGGGGAGGGATGCCACGAAGTTCACGGTGAATGCGACCGGCGAGATCAGCAGGTTGAAGAGGAAGTGGTCGCCCGGCTGGTTCGGGTCGAGGGAATAGGCCAGGACCCGCCGCTTCGGCATGAACATGTACGCGGAGAAGACCGCGCCGAACGCGAGGGTCAGGCCGCCGGTGATGTTCAGGAAGGGCGTCAGCAGCCGGATCGTGCCGGGGAACAGCTCGCCCGTGGGAACGCCGGTCGCGGGATCCAGCGCGTAGCCGGGGGGCGCGAGCGTCACCGTCAGCATCAGGACGAGCGACAGGACCGTCGCCCCGATCACGGCGCCGGCGGCGAGCAGGGGCCAGCGCTCATTCTGGAAGTACGTCTCGACCGCAACGGCAACCGCCAGAACGAGCGCGCCGATCAGGTACAGGAGCGGCGCGGATCCGGCGCCCGGGTAATCGAACTTGCGCTGCGTCAGCAGGGTGAAGACCCCGGCGAGGAGGAGACACAGCGCGAACGTGTATCCGAACCGCGTTCGCCCGAGGAGGAACGCCGTCCCCAGGCCGAGCCAGCCGGCCGTCCACACGGCGCCCGTGAGATACCACGTGCGGTAGAGCGCCTCGTTCCATCCGGACACGGCCGCGATCGCCTCACACCCGGAGGCGATCCCGTAGAACAACATTCCGATCGCCCAGATGAGCTGGAATCCGTGACGCCGCTCGCGCCACTGGTCGAGCAGCGCGAGGCCGAAGACGAGGGCGAGGATCGATGTGGCGGCGGGCAGCCAGGCCGATGGCATCGATCAGGGCCTGCGGCCCGGCCAACCGCGCGTCGCGCGGGCCGCCGCCCGAAACGAGGCGAGGACGATCCGGTCCATGTCCGCTGGTGGTCTCCTGGTGACGGCGGGGTGAGGATTCGATCGGCGCGTCGTTGGCGCGAAGAGGGGCGAACGATCAGGCGGGGACGAGCTCATGGTCGTCGCGATGGATTCCGTCGCAGAGACCCCAGCGGACGGCGTCGCCGTTGACGGCCGGCACGGGGATCGGGCGCATGATCTCGCGAACCTCGCTCTTCCGGCAGAAGAGGTAGCCGCGGGCGGCCATCCAGCTGCGAACACAGGCTGGGTCAGGATGGAACTGGAAGGGACCCGGGTTGATCGCCGGGGTCTCGTTCCACGGCGCCGCGACCTCCGTCGTGACGATGTCGAGCAGGTTGATCCGCCACGGGGTCCCCTCGATGACCTTCAGGCAGCCGTCGCAGCGTCGGGCGATGTTGTCCTCGACCACCGTCCCGATGCGGATTCCCATGATCTCCATCGGCCGGATGGTAGCAGTCCGGCCCGAAATCCCGTGGTCCGCTCGGCCCGCCGTCCGCGGCAAACGGCTGGTGCCCCCAAGGGGATTCGAACCCCTGATCTCCACCTTGAAAGGGTGGCGTCCTAGGCCTCTAGACGATGAGGGCGACCGCCGGCCGAGTGTAGCAAAGGAGGTTGTCCGCCCCGGTTCGCGACGCGACAGCTGGAGTCGCCAGGCAGCGCTTCCGAGGAGCTACGCGGCCGGAGTCTGGCTCAACGTTGCGAGGATGAAGGCGCCGGCGAAGCACGCCGCGGCGACGAGCGAGGCGATCCCCCCGACGAGGGCGTGAGCGAAGGCGCGTCCGTCTCGGCCCCGGAGGCTCGACCGCCACGCGGCCCGGGCCCCGACGAACGCGATGGCTGCGAAGACGATCCCCAGGACGACCGCGCCCGACGCAAGGAGCGGGATCTGCGACGCATCGCGGACCGTGACGGCGTAGGCCAGGTAGGCCAGCGAGCCGATCAGCGCGATGACGATGAGAACGCCCGTCACGGTGATCGGCAGCGGTCCGATCCGGGGACCTGCCGGCCCGGGATCGCTCCCGTCGGGTGTCATGCGGCGCGCGCCTGATCGACGCGGAAGCGCTTCGCGGCGGTAGTCGTCCATCAGGGCCGAGGGTAGCAGGGTCGCTAGAATGCGCCACGGAACAGGGGAGCCAGATGCGGATCGCCCAGCTCGCGCCGACCTACGAGCGCGTCCCGCCGCGCACATACGGTGGAACGGAGCTCGTCGTCAGCCTCCTCACCGAGGAGCTCGTCCGCCGCGGGCACGAGGTCACGCTCTACGCGACCGGCGATTCCCGGACGGACGCGCGGCTTCGCAGCGTCACCCCGACGGCCGCGCGTTACGGCGACACCGGCGAGGGCAGTCTCGGACATGCGGAGTACCTCCAGCTGGCGAACGCCCAGGCCTGCTTCCGTGCCGAGCGCCGAGGGGAGTTCGACATCGTCCACAACCACGCGGGGATCGAGGGGATGGTGCTGGCCGAGACCTCGGCAACGCCGGTGATCTCGACGATGCACAACCCGTTCGTGCCGCGGACCCAGCCGATCTGGGACGCCTACCCGTGGTTCCACCACGCCGTCTCGGCGGCGAGCGCCGCGACGTTTCCGGTGCGCGGTGCCCTGCCGCCGATCCATCACGGGATCGACGTCGCGAGCTTTGACGTCGCGAAGCCCGAGGGGTACCTGCTCTTCCTCGGGCGGTTCAGCCCCGCGAAGGGTGCCGACCGCGCGATCCAGGCCGCCCGCCGCGCGGGTCGGCGACTGCTCCTCGCCGGCAAGGTCGATCCGCCCGACGCGGCCCATGTTCGAGAGACGATCGAACCCTGGATCGACGGCGAGCGGGTCGTCTACGTGGGAGAGGTCGACGCCGACCGCAAGCGGCGACTCCTTGCCGCCGCCGACGCGCTCCTCTTCCCGATCGAGTGGGATGAGCCCTTCGGGCTCGTCATGGTGGAGGCGCTCGCATCGGGGACGCCGGTGATCGGCTTCCGCCGAGCGAGCGTTCCCGAGATCATCGAAGACGGCCGGACGGGGTTCATCGTCGACGACGTGGACGCGATGGCCGATGCGATCGGTCGGCTGGACGCGATCGATCGCCGGGCCTGCCGGCTGGCCGCCGAGCGGCGGTTCCCCGTCGAGCGGATGGTCGATGACGTGGAGCGCATGTACCGATCCGTTCTCGACCGCCGGGCGGACCCTTCGACCGACGACGCCGAGGATCGCGACGGCGCGGGGACTGCGGGCGCGGCTCGCTAGGGCCGGCGGGTCGGGGACCTGCCCGGTCAGGGCTTCTACGCCCGCGCGCCGGTGGCTGCCTCCTCGGGCGCGACCGCGCCTCCCCGGGTCCGGTGGTAGACGGCGACGTTGTAGGAGAGTCGCGGCCGCTTGAGCCCGGCCGCCAGCTTCGTCCCGGCGTCGCCGAAGGCCTGGCCGAGGAACGATGCTGTCTCGGCGAGGGTGTCGAACGTCCAGAAGCAGTGCAGCACGCGGATTCGGAACCCGTTTCGAATGAACGGCCCGTCCCGCCGGCTCCAGCGGCCGTACTCCGGCTGGTCACCGCGGAGGCGCGAAACGTCGTCGCGTCCGTAGTCGTGGATCGCGATGAGGCGGCCGTCGGGCCGGAGGACGCGATCGACCTCGCCGAGCGCATCGGCGGTCACGCCACGGAATGCGGACCAGGCGCTGACGACCAGATCGGCGGATTCGTCATCGGCGGCCCAGCGCGTCGCATCCGCCGGAACCTCGCTGACGCGAGCGCCGCACGACGCGAGCCGGACGATCTCG
>DATAQF010000245.1:0-3327 GCA_036264795.1 Candidatus Limnocylindrales bacterium
CTTGCAAAGACTTGCGCAAATCCGCGTAAGATTGCGGCATGAGCAGACGGCTGGCCGAGGTGGCCACCAAGGTCGGCGTCAGCGAGGCCACGGTCAGTCGGGTCCTGAACGGCAAGCCCGGCGTGGCCGAGGCGACCCGTCAGGCCGTGCTGACGGCGCTCGATGTCCTCGGGTACGAGCGCCCGACCAAGCTTCGCGGCGAGCGTGCGCGGCTCGTCGGGCTGGTCCTCCCCGAGCTGCAGAACCCGATCTTCCCGGCCTTCGCCGAGGTCGTCGGTGGAGCCCTCGCCCAGCAGGGCTTCACGCCGGTCCTCTGCACCCAGACGGCCGGGGGGATCTCCGAGGCGGATTACGTCGAGCTGTTGCTCCAGCAGCAGGTCTCCGGCGTCGTGTTCGCCGGTGGGCTCTACGCCCAGAAGGATGCCCCGCACGAGCACTACGTCCGGCTCGCGGCCCGGCGCCTCCCGACCGTCCTCGTCAACGCGTCGATCGAGGGGCTCGGCTTTCCGCGGGTCTCGTGCGACGACACGGTCGCGATGGAGCAGGCGCTGGGGCACCTCCTGTCGCTCGGCCACACGCGGATCGGCCTGCTCCTCGGCCCGACCGACCACGTTCCCTCGGCCCGGAAGCTGGCGGCAGCGCGGTCGATCGCGGCGCGCGCGGGCGTGCCGCTCAGATCGGACCAGATCGCCCACTCGCTGTACTCGCTGGAAGCCGCCCAGACGGCGGCGAACGGCCTCCTGCGCGCGAAGGTCACCGGGATCGTCTGCGCGAGCGACCCGATGGCCCTGGGCGCGATCCGCGCCGTCCGCCGGGCAGGCCTGTCGGTGCCCGGCGACGTGTCGGTGGTCGGCTTCGACGACTCCGCGCTCATGAACTGCACGGACCCGCCCCTGACCACCGTCCGGCAGCCCATCGAGTCGATGGGGCGGTTGGTCATCGAGCTGCTCGTCGGGCAGATCGCCGGCAGCCCCGTCCCCCTCGAGGAGCTCCTCTTCGAGCCGGAGCTGGTCGTTCGCGGTTCGACGGGACCCGTCGCCGCCTGACCCGGCGGCCCACCCGGCCGCTGCAGGTCTTTCCATCGATCGCTCGTTACGGCAATTCGTCCGCGCCGTACGGTGGTTCGCGAGACGCGTTCGTCAGGTGTAGAGCGAATTTCTGTCAAGTTCTTGCATCGATCCGTTGACTATGCTACGTTGCCGTCCGGTTGCAAGTCCGCCACCCGTCCGAGCCGACCAAGCGATCCCCCGATCTCTTGAGGAGCGCCAGTTGACCGAGCAGGTCGTCGCCGAATCGGTGCCATCCCTCGTCCCGTCCGTGGCCGCAGCGGCTCGGCCCGGGCCGACGGGTGAAGGGGACTGGTGGCGGGATGCCGTCATCTACCAGATCTACGTTCGCAGCTTCGCCGACTCGAACGGTGACGGGACGGGCGACCTGGGCGGCGTCCGGGCGCATCTGCGATACCTGCGTGACCTTGGCGTCGACGCGATGTGGTTCACGCCCTGGTACGCGTCGCCGATGGCCGACGGCGGCTACGACGTTGCGGACTACCGCGCGATCGATCCCGCGTTCGGCAGCCTCGGCGAGGCCGAGATCCTCATCGAAGAGGCGCTGGGTCTCGGGATCCGGACGATCATCGACATCGTCCCGAACCACGTCTCCGACGGGCATCCGTGGTTCCAGGCGGCGCTGGCGGCTGGACCGGGGTCGCCGGAGCGCGCTCGGTTCTGGTTCCACCCGGGCCGCGGCGAGCATGGTGACGAGATGCCGACGGCGTGGCCGTCGAACTTCTCCGGTCCGACGTGGACCCGCACGACGAACCCCGACGGGACGCCCGGCGAGTGGTATCTCCATCTGTTCTCGTCCCACCAGCCCGACCTCAACTGGAGCCATCCCGACGTCCGGCGCGAGCACGAGGACATCCTCCGCTTCTGGTTCGATCGGGGCGTCGCGGGCGTCCGGATCGATTCCGCGGCGCTGCTCGTCAAGGACGGCACGCTGCCCGAGATCCCGACGGATCCGCTGCCGGGCGGACACCCGACCGTCGATCGCGACGAGATTCACGACATCTACCGGAGCTGGCGGACGATCGCCGACACCTATCCGGGACGACGCATCCTCGTCGGCGAGATCTGGCTTCCGGACCTCGAGCGCTTCGCCCGCTACCTGCGACCGGACGAGCTCCACACCGCATTCAACTTCGACTTCCTCGGCCGACCCTGGGACGCGGCGGCGCTCCGCGAGTCGATCGATTCGACCATCGAGTCGCACGAGCCGATCGGCGCAGCGACGACGTGGGTGCTCTCGAACCATGACGTGACCCGTCCCGTGACCCGGCTCGGCCGGGAGGACAGCTCCTTCGCCTTCACGACGAAGCGACACGGCACGCCGACCGACCTCGAGCTCGGCCGGCGCCGGGCCCGGGCGGCAGCCCTCCTGTCGGCCGCGTTGCCGGGCTCCCTCTACATCTACCAGGGCGACGAGCTGGGTCTCGACGAGGTCGACGACCTGCCGGTCGAACGGATCCAGGATCCGATGTATTTCCGATCCGGCGGCACGGACCCCGGCCGCGACGGATGCCGGGTTCCGCTGCCGTGGTCGGGGACCGAGCCGCCCTTCGGCTTCAGTCCGCCCGGAGGCCTCGGCGAGCCGTGGCTGCCCCAGCCGGGTCGCTGGGCAACGCTGACAGTCGAGGCCCAGGATCGGGACCAGGGCTCGATGCTGAACCTGTACCGTTCGGCCCTCCGCCTCCGCCGTGCAGAAGCCGGCCTCGGCGGTGGCCCGATGACCTGGCTCGATTCCCGGCCGGATACCCTGGCGTTCCGTCGCGGGGACCGGTTCGCCAGCGTCACGAACCTCTCGGCCGCTCCGATCGAGCTCCCGCCGCACGACGAGGTTCTCCTCGCCAGCGCCGAGCTGACCGACGGCCTGCTGCCGTCCGACGCCACCGCCTGGCTCCGCATCGCGGGCGCCCCCACGCATGAGACCGACCGACCCTCATCCCGTCCCAGAGAAGGAGGATGAGGATGCAGTGACCGCTCCAGGAAGCCAACCACGCGAGGACCCGGCCGCGCGCCGCGAGCACGGATCCCAGGACCGATCGCGGCGACCAGAAGAGGAGAGAAAGGGAATGATCCGGACACCGCACCGTTCCGTCGCCCGCCTGGCTGCGCTGGCGGTCAGTGCCGCCGCCATGTTCGGCGCCTGCAGCCCGACCGCGAGCCCGAGCGCGAGCGCCACCGCGGCGCCGGCCAGCCAGACGGCCGGCGGAGCCTCGCCATCGGCCGCCGCCCACAAGCCCGCCACGATCACGGTGGGCGTGCTCCG
>DATAQF010000143.1:0-2991 GCA_036264795.1 Candidatus Limnocylindrales bacterium
ACAGGAACACGATGCCGTTTCGGCCGTGCCCGTGGCGGCCCTTGTGACCGCACGGCCGGTCGGAGGGACCATCGACCTTGTTGTGGCCGGGCGGCATGCCGGCGCCGGGGCAGGCAGGATGCGGCTTCTTGGCCTTGCCCACGACCGGTGGGACCGGCGTCGTGCGGGGCGTCGGCTGAGCCGTCGGGCGCGGCGTGGGCTGGACGGTCGGGCGGGGCGTGGGCTGAGCCGTTGGGCGGGGCGTGGGCTGAGCCGTCGGGCGCGGAGTCGGGGCGGGTGTGGCTGTCGGCCGCGCGGTGGGCGCCGGCGTCGGCACCGGCGTGGCTGTCGGACCGCCGCCGGGACCGAGGACCGGCGGCGTCGGACTGACCGCGGGTGGAGCCGTTGGCGTCGGGCCGACCGCCACGATGGGATTGCTCGGGACGGGCGTCACGGACGGTTCGACCGACGGCGGGATCGAAGGGCCGACCGCGATCGATCCGCTCGGCTGCGGGGCGCTCGGGACCGGTGATCCCGACGCGGTCGTCGGTTGCGATGGCCCGGATGTCAGGGATCCGGAGGGCGTCGCGGTGAGCCCGGACGGGGCGACGGAACCGCTGCCTGCCGGTGCGGCGGACGGATTGCCGGCGATGATTCCGGATCCTTCCGGAGCTGGAGCCACGAACCCGGCCGTGAGCGCGACCGTCGCCAGCACGAGGTTGAGGAGACCCATGGCGACGACGAGACGGGCGCGCTGGGCTGAGGTCACGACAACAGATGGGCTCCTTCAGGCCGGGCAGCTCGGAGTCCTCGGGGACGGGCCGATGGTAGCACCGGGCCTCGGAATCGCTTCGATCCGCTCCTGCCGCGACGGCCTCGTCGCGGACCCGCGAGCGTCAGCCGAGCGGCGCCACGGCGCGCTCGATGTAGCGCGCCCGCCCTGACCCGGTGATCGACTCGAAGAGGCCGACCTGCTCGATCCGTGACTCGATCGCGAGGTCGGCTGCCGCCGCGGTCAACGCGGCCACGGTGGCCGGTCCGGCGCGGACGCCGTCGGCCCGGGCGAGGGTCAGGTGTGCCCGAAAGGGGCGTCGCTCGCGATCCCAGCCATCGGCGGCCAGCCGATCGTCCAGGCGGCCGGCGAGGCCCTCGAGGCGCTCCGCTCCATCCCGAACGTCGAGCCAGATGGTCCGCGGCCGTCCGGTCGGCGGGAAGGAGCCGGCGCCCCGAATCGTGATCGTGAAGGGCTCGGCATCCCGGGCGACCGCCTCGACGGCAGCCGCCAGCTCGGGCACGCGGCCCTCCGGCGTCGGGCCAAGGAAACGCAGCGTCAGGTGCAGGCCTTCGAGCCGCACCCATCGAACGCCACGTCCCTCCGGCTCGCCGGCGCGGATCGACTCGACGACCTGGGTGACGGCCGCCGTCGCCTCCTCGCCGAGGGGCACCGCGACGAAGAGGCGGGGATCCTCGTTCAACCGTCGCGCATCGCGGGCCGACCGGACGGCCGCGCTTCGGCCTCGTAGGTCACCCGGTCGGCGGTGAGCACGGCCCTCGCCCGAGCCGCGTCACGCCACCCGACGACATCGGTCTCCTTGGCCTCGAGCATCTTGTACGTGTTGAAGAAATGCTCGATCTCGACGAGCCGGTGGGGACGCACCTGGTCGAGGTCCTCGACATGCGCCTGATGGGGATCGGCGACGGCGACGCAGAGGACCTTGAAGTCCTCGCCCTTGTCGTCGCGCATCTCCAGGCCGCCGATCGGCCGAGCCCAGACCCGGCAGCCCGAGAACGTCGGCTCGTCGATCAGGAGCAGCGCATCCGTGTGGTCGCCATCCCCCGATCGCGTGTGGCTCACGAAGCCGTAGTCGAAGTTGTAGTGGACGGCCGAGGCGAGGACCCGGTCGAGTCGGAAGACGTCGGCCGCTTCGTCGTACTCGTATTTGTTCCGGCTTCCCCGCGGAATCTCGACGACGACTTCGACGATCTGGGGAAAGTCGTCCAGGCCCGGGCTCATGGTGCGGTCACGACGGCCATGGCTGGAGTGTAGATCGGCTCGCGCGCCGGAGCGCGACGGGGACACGAAAACGCCCGAAGGAACCGACCGCGAACGGTGTCGACCGTGGGAACGGCGAGCCTTGATGTGATCGCGGCCAGTCGTGTCCCGGATCGGCGGTCCTGCCAAGGCGAGCCTTGCGACTCGTCCGGCCTGACCGGCGGCGCTGCGGGGATCGCTCCTCGCCTCGCCTGTCCGTTGCTGTGGCCCCTTCGGGCAAGACGAACCATACGGGCCGGGGCCGCGGCGCGGCAACGGCCTTATCCACGAACTTCGGTCCGGATCGCAACGATTCGTCCACGAATCTGCAAGTCCTGTGGACGGAATGTGGAGGACGCCGGCAGCCGGATGTGATAGACCGCCGGGAATCGAACGGCCCGGCCGTTTCGGCCGGGCCTTCGCGCCACGTCGGACGTTGGAGGGGCTAATCGTTGTAGAGGCGCTCCTCGATGAGCTTTTCCTGCACCGTCCGCCCGTTCGGGTCGAAGCACGAGAACTCGAAGTGCTTCTCGAACTCGAGGTCGACGTTGTCCTGGCCGCCGCGGTTCTTCTCGACCGAGACGACGACCCAATCGCGGAACCGCTGCGCCTGGTATGGGTTGAACTCGATGTTGACCTTGGCGACGATGTGGTACTTCTCGTTGAGGATCAGGATGATGTCCGCCTCGTAGTTGATGGCGGAGCTGCCGCGAAGGTGGAAGTTGCGGAGCCGCGAGGCCTTCAGCCCTTCCTTGTCGGCCGCGACGATGCAGATCATCGGGACATCCTCGGACAGGGCGACGTCCTTGAGGCCGTTCACGACATACGTGACCTTCTCGGTCTCGCTCGTCGGCTCGGGGATCTGCGGGACCTTCTGGAGGTAGTCGACGATCACGACGAGCCGTCGGTCGCCGGACAGCTTCCGGTGCTGCTGGACGAGCTTCCGGATGTTCTCGACGGTGCTCGCGGTCTGCGAACCA
>DATAQF010000156.1:0-10274 GCA_036264795.1 Candidatus Limnocylindrales bacterium
ACGATGAAGGGGCCGCTCCACGGCGGCGCCCCGTCGGCGGTCGTCGACCAGCTCGCGAAGATGGGCTCGGTCGAGCACGCCGAACAGTGGCTGCGCGAGGCGCTCGACCGGGGCGAGCGGCTCATGGGCTTCGGCCACCGCGTCTATCGCGCGTACGATCCGCGAGCGGCCGCGCTGCGCAAGGTCGCCGAGGGCATGGAGCACAAGCCCGACTGGCTGCAGCTCGCGATTCAGGTCGAGGACATGGCCCTCCGGCTCCTCGCCGAGCGGCACCCGGATCGGCCGTTGAAGACGAACGTCGAGTTCTATGCCGCGCCGGTCCTCCAGGGCGTCGGCCTGACGCCGGACCTGTTCCCGGCGACGTTCTCGCTGGCCCGCCACGCCGGCTGGACCGCCCACGTCCTCGAGCAGGCAGCCTCGAACCGCCTGATTCGACCTGACGTCCGCTACGTCGGTCCCGCCGAGCGCGACCTGCCCGGCTGACGCGCGGGTCCGGCGGCCGGGCCGGGGACCGTCCGGCGCGACGGCGACAGCCCCGTCAATGGCGGGCCTGAGCTGCTCTGGCTTCCCACTGGACATGCTCGGCGGTCTCGAGCTGGAACGTCGAGTGGTTGATGTCGAAGTCGTCCGAGAGGCACATGCCGAGATGATCGAGGACGTCGCCGGCCCTGGCCTGTTCGCCGAGGACGACATGGGCCGAGACCACGTGCATCCCACTCGTGATCGTCCAGGCATGGAGGTCGTGGACGTCCGTCACCCCGGGCGCCTCGCGGATGTGCCGCTCCACGACGGCGAGGTCGACTCCTTTCGGCGTCGCCTCGAGCAGGACGTCGACGCTGTCGCGGAGCAGGACGAGCGTCCGCGGCACGATGAGGATCGCCACGGCGAGCGAGGCGATCGCGTCGGCGGGTCGCCACCCGGTCGCGATGATGACGAGACCGGCCACGAGGACGGCGCCCGAGCCCAGCAGGTCACCGGCGATCTCGAGATAGGCGCCGCGCACCGTCAGGCTCTCGCCCTGGCCGGGAGCGAGCAGTCGCAGGGACGCCGCGTTCGCGACGAGCGCGAACGCCGCGACGATCACGACGAGCGATGGCTGGACGTCCGGCGGAGTCGCGAAACGGCGGATCGCCTCGACCCCGACGAAGAGCGCAAGCACGAGGAGCAGGACGGCGTTGAGCGCGGCCGCGACCATCTCGAGCCGATAGAGGCCGTAGGTTCGGGCGTCGCTCGGCGGCCGGGCGGCGAGGCGGATCGCGCCGAGGGACAGGGCCAGCCCCGACACGTCGGCGAACACGTGACCCGCGTCGGCGAGCAGCGCCAGCGAGTTCGCGGCCAGACCGGCAACGAGCTCCACGAGCAGGACGACCAGGCCGATCCCGATCGCCGCGGTCAGCCGCCCGACGTGGCGCCCGGCGGCAGAGTGAGAGTGCACGCTTGGCAGCCTACCCCGACACGCCCGGCGGAACCTCGAGCCAGCCTTCGCGAAGGGCCCGTGTCGCAAGCTCCGTGCGGGAGGCCAGGTCGAAGCGCTCGAACAGGCGGCGAAGATGCGACTCGACGGTCTTCGGTCCGATTCCCAGGCGACCGGCGATCTCGTCGTTGGAGCGACCCTCGACGACCAGACGGACGACATCGAGCTCCCGTTCGCTGAGGCGGGCGATGGCCGCTCCGGACCGCGGTCGCACCGAGAACGCGAGCCCACCGGCGGCCACGCGGCGGATGGCGTCGAGCAGCTCGGCGATCGGCGCGGTCTTGAGGACGAAGCCGGATGCACCGAGACGAAGCGCGGCCTCGGCGTACTGCGGGTAGTCGTAGGACGTGAGGACGATGATCGCCGGACCCGCGGGCGACCTCCCGAGGATCCGCAGCCCGGAGTCGGATCCCAGTCGGATGTCGAGCAGCAGGACGTCCGCTTCGACACGGTCGATCAGCTCGGTCGCCTCGTCGATCGAGCCCGCGGTTCCGGCGACCGCGATCCCCGGCTCCGCGGCGAGCAGCGCAGCCGTCCCCTCGCGGACGACGGGGTGATCGTCGACGACGATCAGACGGATCCCGGCGGTCAACGCGGCCGCCACTCCAGCGCGACGTGCGTCCCGCCGCTCGGCCAGCGCTTGACGTCGAGGATCGCGCCGATCTGCTCGGCGCGCTGGGCCATGTTCAGCAACCCGAACCGGCCGGCCTTCTCGGCGGTCTCCGGGGCGTTCTCGGCGATACCCGGTCCCGCGTCGTCGATTGCGAGCGAGATGCCCGCCGCCGTCGAGCGGTAGCGGACGACGATCGGCGGCTTGCCGTGCTTGACCGCGTTCGCCAGCGCCTCCTGCGCGACGCGGAAGATCGCCAGCTCGACGTCGGGGTTGTGGCGGGCGTCGTCGGCCCGTTCGAGACGGACCTCGCCGCCCGCCAGGCGCTCGATCCGGAGGACGAGCCAGTCGAGGGCCGGCCCGACGCCGAGATCGTCGAGGATCGGCAGGCGGAGGTCGCCGCAGATCGCCCGCAGCTTGTCGGCAACCGTCCGCCCGATCTCTGCGCCTTCGGCGTCGCCGGACGACTCGAGGCGGCGAACCAGCAGGGTCAGCTCCTGGAGGGCATCGTCGTGGATGTCGGCCGCGACACGGGCACGCTCCGCCTCCGTGGCGGCGACGACCAGGTCGCGCTGGAGCGTGGCACGCGTTGCAATTCGGGCCAGCGGACGGACGGTGAACCGATCCGCGAGCGCGATGGCGGCGACCCACAGGGCCAGGGGCCAGATCGACAGGGACGTCCCGGCGAGCAGTCCGAACAGCGGTGTCGCCCCGGCGATCGCGAGCTCCGCGGATCGCAGGAGCCCGCCCGCGCCGGCGCGCATCCGGCCGGCCCGGATGTCGAGCGGGCCGGCCGCGATCAGGCCGGGCACGATCGGGATCGCGCCGGTGAATCCCCATCGGAGCTGCCCGAGCGCGTCGCGGTTGTTCGGCTGCGTGACGTAGGCGAGTGCCACGATCGTGGCCGCCGTGGAGAAGACGGCGATCGCCGCGTGGGCGAACCGGCGATCAGTCCGCGGCTCGATCCGGTCGGCCAGGCCGAGAGCGAGCGGAATCATCGCGACGACGAGCAGGAGTCCCGCCACGGCGAGAGCCACCGGCAACCCCGAATCTGCGAGGGACGCCACGAGGAAGGGCGTCGCGAGGGCCGTGACGAGAGGAATCGCCAGGCCGCGGAGGGACTCACCCGCTCGACCGGTCGCGACCCACCAGGCGCCGAAGAGAAGGATTGCGAGGCCGAACAGGATGAAGACCGTCGCTTCGTCGAGTCGCCGCCAGCCGGGATAGGAGAACCCCAGGATCGCGTATCCGCCGGCGGCAGTGCCGTTCGCGAGATCCCACGGCTCGATGAGGTGAAGGTCCCGGATCGGCGTGTTGAGGAGTGACGCCAATGCGTCGGGCCCCAGTCGGTTCTGTGGAGCCACCGGATCCCCGCCGATGACGGTCTGGTTGCCGTCCGGGTCCGGGCTCGAGAGGATCGGCTGAGGGAGATCGATGAGCGGGTTCCCGTTGAGGTCGACGACGATCAGACCCGGATGCACGCCATCCTGGGCGGCCGGCCCGAGCGGATCGACCTCCTGGACGACGAGGTGATCGGCGGTCGAATCGAGCCCGAGCTGGATCCCGGCCTCGTAGCGCGCGATCGTCATCGGGAGGAGGCCGCAGGCGAAGGCGACGACCGCAATGACGAGCGCGAGGCGGTCGCGGACGTTCGTGGCCGACATGACGGCGAAGGTAACAGAGGCCCGTGCCGGAGCCGTACCGGGTTGTCCCGCAACGGCTCCCCGGGGAGTGCCGGCTGGCCGTGGCGCCGGCGACGCGAAACGATGTCACCGGCACGATCCGTGCGGCCGGCGTCCGCCCTGGGGAACGGGCGCCGGCACGCAATCGAGACGGCGACCGTCTAGGGTCGTGAAGCACCGCCGGGCCCGGTCCGGCAGCCAACCAGCCGGAGGGACGGATGACGGCGGTTCTCGAAGCCCAGGGGTTCGGCAAGCGCTATCGACGGCGGACGTGGGCGCTGCGCGGTGTCGACCTCACGGTGCCGGAGGGCAGCATCACGGCCCTCGTCGGGCCGAATGGCTCGGGCAAGTCGACTTTGATCCGCGCCTGGATCGGCTTCGAGCGCGCAACCGAAGGCCGCCTCGTCACCGGCGGCATCGATCCGCAGCGAGACCGCAAGGGTGCCGTTGAACGCGTCGGCTACGTTCCCCAATCGCCGTCGCTCTACCGCGATCTGACCGTCGCTCAGCACATCGCGCTGGCGTCGACGCTCCGCCGCGGATTCGACGAAGCGATGGCTGCGCGATACGTCGAGCGGCTGTCGATCCCGCTCCGTGCGCGTGCGAGCGAGCTGTCGGGCGGCGAGCAGGCACAGGTCGGTCTCTCCCTCGCCCTCGCGACCCGAGCCCAGATCCTCCTGCTCGATGAGCCGCTGGCGAGCCTCGATCCACTCGCCCGTCGCGAGTTCCTCCATCTCATGGTCGAGGCCGTCCGGGCCGCCGGGGCGACGGCGCTCCTGTCGTCGCACGTGATCACGGACATCGAGCAGGCGTGCGATCGGCTGATCGTGCTCGGCAAGGGCCATACGCTCCTCGACCTCCCGATCGCCGAGGCGATCGCCCATCATCGGGTCGTCGAAGGCTCGCCGGCGGAGGCGGCCCGCGAGGCTCCCCCGGAGACGATCATCGGGACGTTCCCGGCCCCGGCCGGGGAGCGCCTCTCCCTCGTCCGGGTACCCGCCCTCCTGCCGGTCGGTGAGGAGCCGATCGGGCGAGCGGCCACGCTCGAGGAGATCGTCATCGGCCACCTGGCGGCCGGCCGTCGCCGAACCGCCGAGGGGCAGCCGCGAGTGAAGAGGTCGCGGCATGACGCTCAGGGCGGCGCTCCTGACCTTCCGGATCCAGCGATTCGAGGCGATCGTCGTCGCGGGTGCCGCAGTCCTCGCGGTGGTCGTATCGGCGATCGTGATCGCCTTGTTCACGGCCGGTGGATACAGCCGCTGCGCGACCGACGAGGCGCTGAACCAGACGCCCTTCTGCCAGGCCTCGATCGGCGTCTGGCTCAATCGGATCGCTCGGTTGTCGGTGTCCATCGTGCCGGTCTTCCCGGTCGTCGGCGGCCTCCTCGTCGGCGGCCCGATCGTTGCTCGCGAGCTCGAAAGCGGGACCGCGCGCCTCGCGTGGTCGCTCGGTCCGTCGCGGACGCGGTGGTTCGTCCAGCGGGCCCTCCCGCTCCTGGCGATGCTCTTCCTCGCCTGTCTCGCCGTCGGGCTGACCGCGGATGCCCTGATCCACCTCATGCAGCCGTCCATCAACATCGACGCATCGTTCGTCGCGTTCCGAGCGCGCGGCCTGCTCGTCGCGGTCGAGGGCCTGCTCGTCGCCAGCGTCGCGCTCGCGCTGGGGGCGATCCTCGGTCGCACGGTGCCCACGATCGTCCTGACCCTGGCGCTGGTCGGCGCCATCGGTGTCGCGGTGGACAAGGTCGAGCGCCAGCTGCTCACGAATGAGGCGGTTCTGGGCGACCAGTTCAGCTTCAGTGACGAGAACCTGTTCGTCGAGGAGCGGCTCCGGATGCCGGATGGGGCGCTCGTGACGTGGGAGCAGCTGAACGCGCTCTACCCGCAGTACGCCAACGGCTGGGACGACACGAGCGGGATCAAGAACGTGACCCTCTACATCCCCGGCTCCCGCTACCACGACGTGGAGCGACGCGAGGCGCTGGCCGTGACGGGAATCGCCGCCCTGTTCGTCGCGGCGGCGGGCGTGATCGTGGTCCGGCGGCGCCCCCGATAATCGGGCGGTGCGCCAAGCTCCGAATTCCGCCCTCGTCGCCTTCGACGACGCCTTCGAACGGCTCTTCGCGAGCGTGCGCGGCGCGACCTCCGGGCGCCTGCCCTCCCTGGCTAGGCTCGAAACGCCGCCGTGGGTCGGGATTGCCGTTGGGGTCGCCGCCTGGGCGCTGATCGTCCTCTTCAGCGACCCGTGGGGTCGGCTCTGGGGCACGGGCCAGGACGCCCGCTGCTACTGGCAGGCGATCCTCTCCGATCCGTATCTCCATTCCGACTGGAACGACCCGATCGCCTACGTCTACTCGCCCGCCTTCCTCCAGCTCGTGTCGCCGCTGACCGCGCTGTCGTGGCAGGCGTTCATGGCGGCATGGACGGCGATTCTGATCCTCGCCGTGCGGTTCCTCACGGGCCCGCGGCTCCTCGCAGCGGGGCTGGTATTCCCATTCGCGGCGATGGAGATCGCCGGCGGCAACGTCTCGCTGCTGCTGGCCGCGGCGATCGTCCTGGGCTTCCGTTGGCCGGCAGCCTGGGCGCTCGTGCTCCTGACGAAGATCACGCCGGGGATCGGGCTGCTCTGGTTCGCGGTTCGCCGGGAATGGCGATCACTCGCGATCGCCCTCGCGGCGACCGCGGCGACCGCGCTGGTGTCATTCGTCATCATGCCGACCGCGTGGCGCGATTGGATCGATGTGGTCGTGGCCAACGCCCTGGCCGGCAAGAGCGGCACGTGGGCGTCCGTCCCGATCCCCCTCTGGATCCGCCTGCCGGTCGCGATCGCGCTCGTCGTCTGGGGCGCGCGGACGGATCGCCGCTGGACGGTTCCGGTCGCCGCGATGCTCGCGCTCCCCGCCCTCTGGTACGGCGGCCTCTCGATGCTGCTCGCCGTGATCCCGCTCCTCCCCGAACGGGTTGCCACGCGACCCTCGGCCGCGCGACCGGCCTAGGCGGCCTGCGGCTCGCTTTCCGGCCGCGGATGGACGCGCAGGGCGACGACGACCGCGCCGGCGAGGAAGACGACCGCGGCCGCCCAGAACGGACCGCTCGGGCCCGTGATCCCGGCGATCGTCCCACCGACGGCCGGCCCGACGATCCCGGCCGCGTACAGCGGCAGGTAGACGAGATTCAGGGTCTGCGACCGGCGTTCGGCGGGCACCTCCGTTGCGAGGAGGCTGAAGACCATCGCACCGACGATCGCATTGGCCGCCGTGAAGACGAGGACGGCGAGGGCGAGGACCGGGATGGCGATGGCGAGGGGCACGGTGACGAGGGCAACGCCGCCGATGAGCATCGCCCCGATCAACACCGGCCGGAACCCGATCCGATCCCCGATGACGCCGCCGACGGGTGAGGTGACCGCCCCGACGAGGGCGGCCGTCCCGGCCACGAACCCGATCGACGAGGCGAGGCCCGGGCCCGGGCCGACAATGTGTTCCACGATGAGCGCCTGGTAGGGCCGGCTCATCTGGTTGGCGAGGAACGCGACACCGTAGATCACGAAGATCCGGCGCACGATCGGATCCGAGAGGACGCTCCGGAGGGCACCGAAGGCAAGCGGCAGGACGCGGCCCTCGGGGACGACCTCGGGCCGGATCTCACGAGATCCGAACCAGACGAGGGCTCCGGTCGCGACCGACAGCCCGGCCGACACCCAGAACATCGCCGACAGGCTGAGCCCGAGCCCATCGACGAGGAACCCGCCGAGAACCGGACCGACGGCGAAGCCGATCGGGCCGGAGGCGCCGAAGAGCGCGATCATCGTCCCGATCCGGTTCCGCGGCACGACGTCGCGGATCGCGGCCAGCATCACGCCGGTGTTGCCGAGCTGGAAGCCGATGAGCAGCAGGCTGAGGGCGAGCTGCCATGGCTGGCGCGACAGGGCCACGCACGCGAAGACGAGGGCCTCGACGAGGGCGCTCCGGGCGATCACCGCCTTGCGGCTGTACTTGTCGGCCCAGACGCCCCAGAGCGGGACGAGCGGCATGCCGACGACGAAGATCAGCGCGGAGAACAAGCCGACGAACGGCACCCGCTCCGCGTCGGGGACGCCCATCTCGCGGAGGTACGGCGCCAGGAACGAGAACACCTGGCTGACGCCGAGGCCCTCGACCATCGAGGTGATCCAGAAGACGACGACGATCCGACGCCAGTCGTCGCGGCCGGCATCGCCGACGGCCGCTCGCTCCGCGGAATCGTTGGTGGGCATGGCGGCGAAGCGTAGCGGCTTGGGGACATCCGCGGCGAGGCGGCCGTCGTAGACTCGGGTGAAGGAGGAGAGCGAATGCTTGGTCGCCATGTGACCCGTGCCGTCGACGCCCAGGAGCGCTGGTCGAAGCCGCTCGGCGACTTCAACCGTCGCTGGATCTCGGCGTTGTTCCGGCCGGTGCAGCCGATCAAGGACTTCCTCAATGGGAGATGGCTGGGCCATCCCGTGCACGCGGTCGTGACGGACGTGCCGATCGGCGCCCTCACGGTCTCGATCGTTGCCGACCTCATCGGCCAGCCGCTCGTCGCCGACGTGTCGATGCTGCTCGGCGTCCTCGGCATGGTCGCGGCGGCCGTCAGTGGCGCCGCCGACTACGCCGACGTCGACGGCAAGGCCGGCAACCGGGCGACCGTCCACTCGATCCTGATGGTCGGCGCTCTGGTCGTCTACGCGATCTCGCTCGGGATCCGGGCCGGCGACCCCACGGGTCGCGCGCTTCCGATCGGGCTGGCGATCGTCGGGTATCTGATCCTGACGGTCGGAGGCGACATCGGCGGCGACCTGGTGTACCTGGCCGGCACGAACGTCAATCGCCACGCCTGGCGGGGCGCAGGGACGAAGTGGATCCCGATCGATCTCGGCGGGCAGCCGGACATTCCCCAGGGCGGCCCCACCAAGCTTCGGGCGGGCATCAACGAGCTCGTCGTCATCCGCGACGGCGACCGGATCCTCGCCCTCCATGCCCAGTGCGCCCACGCCGGCGGGCCGCTGCCCGAGGGCACGCTCGCCGGGGAACGCATCGAGTGCCCGTGGCACGGCTCGCGGTTCGAGATGTCGACCGGACATGTCGTACGCGGCCCCTCGATGTACGACCAGCCGGCGTACGAGGTCCGGCGGGCAGAGGCCGGCGGCTGGGAGACCCGACGCAAGGTCGGCTGATCGCCGAAACCCTCCGAAGCGCCACGCGGCGCGCCCATCGATTGCCGTAGGATCAGCCGGTCCGGGTTCCGAGACTCGAGCGCGCCAGCCGCAGAGGAACCATGAGCCACCTCTCGACCGTGCTCGTCATCGACGCCCCCGCCACGACCGTGTTCGACATCGTTGCCGACCCAACGCGCAACCCGGAGTGGCAGACGCTCCTCGCCGAGATGGGCGAGATCGCGGGGCGACCCGGCGGTGTCGGCTCGAGCTACGTCGGCTACTACCGGGTGGCCGGCCGGCGGCTCGCCGCACGCTTCGTCGTCACCGTCGCGGAACGGCCGACGCTGCACCAGGTCGCCGGCACGTCGACCGGTGGGTGGATCCGCTGGACCACGACGCTCGAGCCGCGGGATCACCAGTGCGAGCTTCGCGTCTCGCTCGAGTACGAGCTGCCGGGCGAGATCGTCGGCTCGATCTTCCGAATGGTCGCGGGCGACCGGATCCAGCAGGAGTTCCGGCGCACCTACGAGCGACTCCAGCGGCTGGCCGAAGCGGACGCCGGCAGCGACGACGCCCTCGATGGCGTCCCGGGCGCAGACGCCGACGGCGTCGCCATTCGATGACCCGGGCGGACGCGAATCTGCGGTCACGTCCGGTAACGATGACGAGCGACGACCTGGTCCTGCACGTCACCGAGCCCTCGCTCGTGGTCATGATCGGCGCTGCGGGGTCCGGCAAGACCACGCTCGCGGCCCGACTCTTCGGCCCGGACGAGATCGTCAGCTCGGACGAGCTGCGCGCCGTCATCAGCGGGGATCCGGGCGATCAGCGCGCGACCCGGCCCGCGTTTGCGATGCTCCATCGGGAGGTCGGGCGTCGACTCGCCGCGGGTCGTCTCGTGGTCGTCGACGCCACGAGCATCCAGCGGGCCGCCCGTCTCGCGCTGCTCCGCGTCGCGGCGGTCTCGGGCGTCGACGCCGCAGCGGTCGTGCTCGCCCTGCCCGACGAGGTCGTCCGGGCCCGCAACGAGGCTCGCGTCGGACGGCGCGTGCCGGCCGATGTCGTCGAGGAGCACCTCGGGAAGGTGGCGCGCCTCTTCGGGTCGTCGGATCGCCTGGCTCACGAAACGCTCGGTGCCGAGGGGTTCGCGACCGTCTTCGTCGTTCGGTCCGAGAACGAGGTTGCCAGCCTCCGGCTCGTGCGGGGCCCGTCGCTGGATGCTTCGGTCAGCCGTCCGTGACCCGCCCGAAGGCCCGCGCCCGAAGCTCGACCCAGACGCCGTTCCGGAGGTAGACGTCCGCACGGCAGACGTCGAGAGCCGCCTGCTCGTCCG
>DATAQF010000160.1:0-3468 GCA_036264795.1 Candidatus Limnocylindrales bacterium
CCCGTCAGCGGCTCGCAGGCCGCGGCCGAACGGCAGTCCCTCGCGACCGCGCATGCGGTTCGATCGGTCGTCGTGCCGCGGCTCGTCGCGGCGGCGGTCGATCGCGGCTGGGGGCGGCCGCTCGAACGGGTCGTCGCACCCGCCGCCATCGACGACGCAGCGTCCGCGGACGACCCCGCCCCGACCATCCTGCCCGAGGTCGACGTTGCGACCTGGGAGCGGGTGGCGGTGGCCGGGCGCGTCGCCTCCCCGGCCGACCCGCGGGACGTGCACGCCATCGTCCGTGCGGCGCTGATGGACGGTGCCGCGGTCAGCGCGGCGATCGCCGGAGGGACGGTCGTGGCCCTGGCGTTGTCGGCCTCGGGCGGCGGCGGTCATGAGCTGCTCGCGCTCGGCGTCGCGCCGGCATATCGCCGCAAGGGGCTGGGTGCCCGCCTGCTCGCCGACCATCTCGCGGCCCTGCAGAGCGGCGCCACCGTGTCAGCCACGATCACCGTCGCCGAGCGTGACCCGATCGAGCCTCTGCCCCTCGACGTCCGGATGACGATCGCCCGGAGCCTGCTTGTCGCGGCCGGCTTCGAGGTCCGCCTCGCCGAGGCACCACTCGGCCGGATCGACTCGTCGGCCATCGTGGCCGTCCGAGGCTGAGGCGCCCATTTCGAACGGGTGATCGAAATCCGTGGCCACGGCTATACTTCACGGTCCCGTGGCCGCCGTGTCGATCGCCGATCCGCTCGCCCCGTTCGGGCCCGCCGTCCGAGCGTGGTTCGAGAGCTCCTTCGAGGCTCCGACCCAGGCCCAGGTCGAGGGCTGGGCGGCGATCAGCCAGGGCCACCACACGCTGATCCATGCTCCGACGGGCAGCGGCAAGACCCTCGCCGCCTTCCTCTGGACCCTCGACCGGCTCGCCGCGAGCCCGCCCCGCCCGACACCGACCAAGGCCGAGCCGGGCAGCGTCCGCGTCCTCTACATCAGCCCACTGAAGGCCCTGACGTACGACGTCGAGCGAAACCTTCGGGCGCCGCTTGCCGGCATCGCCCTCGCCGCCGCCCGTCTCGGCGAGCCGGCCCCGGACATCACGGTCGCAAGCCGGACGGGAGACACCCCGGCGGAGGACCGGAGAAACCTTGCCCGCCGCCCGCCCGACATCCTGATCACCACCCCCGAGTCCCTGTACCTCCTCCTGACCAGCCAGGCGCGGGAGATCCTCCGGGGCGTCGAGCACGTGATCGTCGACGAGGTCCATGCGATCGCCGGCTCCAAGCGCGGCGCCCACCTCGCGCTCAGCCTCGAACGGCTCGACCGGCTCGTCGCCGGGCGCGAGGGCGCCAGACCGCCGCAGCGGATCGGGCTCAGCGCGACCCAGCGACCCCTCGAGCTGATCGGTCGGTTCCTCGGCGGCGTCGGCCCGGACCGGGCCGTGACGATCGTCGACGCCGGCGCCCGCAAGCCCCTGGACCTGCAGGTCATCGTCCCGATCGAGGACATGACGAAGCCCGGCGACATCCTGCCGCTGGACGAACAGCCCGGCGGACCCGCCACCAATCCCGAGGCGCGCGTCAGCATCTGGCCGGCGATCCACCCCCGGATCCTCGAGCTGATCCGCAGCCACCGCAGCACGATCGTCTTCACGAACAGCCGCCGCCTCTCCGAGCGCCTGGCGCAGCGGCTCAACGAGCTTGCCGGTGAGGAGCTCGTCCGCGCCCACCACGGCAGCGTCGCCCGCGAGCAGCGGCTCCAGATCGAGGAGGATCTGAAGGCTGGCCGCAGCCCGGCGATCGTCGCCACGAGCTCCCTGGAGCTCGGGATCGACATGGGCGCGGTCGATCTCGTCATCCAGGTCGAGAGCCCGACGTCGGTTGCCCGTGGGCTTCAGCGGGTCGGCCGCGCCGGCCACCAGGTCGGCGCCCCCAGCAAGGGCGTGATCTTCCCGAAATACCGCGGCGACCTCCTCGAGGCCGCGGTCGTGGCCCGCCGGATGCACGAGGGCGCGATCGAGGCCACCGACATCCCGCGGACGCCGCTCGATGTGCTCGCCCAGCAGATCGTCGCGATGACCGTGATGGACGACTGGACGGTCGACGAGCTGCTCGCGGCGGTGACGCGGGCAACGCCATACGAAACATTGAGTCGGGAGGTCCTCGAGGGCGTCCTCGGGATGCTCGCCGGCGCCTACCCGAGCGACGAGTTCGCCGAGCTGAAGCCGCGGGTGACATGGGATCGGACGACCGACGTCATCGCCGGCCGGCGGGACGCGCGCGTCGTCGCCGTCACGAGCGGCGGGACGATCCCGGATCGCGGGCTGTTCGGTGTCTTCATGGTCGGCGAGGCCGGGACGCCCGGCCGGCGCGTCGGCGAGCTCGACGAGGAGATGGTCTACGAGAGCCGGACCGGCGAGGTGATCACGCTCGGCGCGAGCAGCTGGCGGATCGAGGAGATCACGCACGATCGGGTCATCGTGTCACCGGCGCCCGGCCTGCCGGGGAAGCTGCCGTTCTGGCACGGCGATGCGGTCGGCCGGCCGATCGAGCTCGGGCGGGCGCTCGGCGGCTTCGTCGGCGAGGCGGACGCCGATCTGGCGCGCGGTCCGCGCGGACGAACCGCGGTGCTCGCGCGCCTGCGCGAGTTCCACGATCTCGACGAGCTCGCGGCCGAGAATCTGGTCGCCTATCTCGAGGACGAGCGGGAGGCGACCGGCGCCCTGCCGACGGACCGTCGCATCGTCGTCCAGCGATTCCGCGACGAGCTGGGCGACTGGCGGCTCGTGATCCTCACCCCGTTCGGCGGGCGGGTCCACGCTCCGTGGTCGCTCGCGATCGAGGCGCGTCTCGGTGAGCGCCTCTCGACCGAGGTCCGGACGATCTGGTCGGACGACGGGATCGCGATCCGACTGCCGGATGGCGAGGACATCGCGTCGGACGTCGAGGGCCTGCTCTTCCCGGAGGCCGACGAGGTCGAGGATGTCGTCGTCGGCCAGGTGGCGACGTCCGCGTTGTTCGCGTCGCGGTTCCGCGAGAACGCGGCGCGGGCGCTGCTCCTGCCGCGTCGCCGGCCCGGAACCCGGACGCCCCTCTGGCAGCAGCGGCAGCGCGCCGCCGACCTCCTCGCGGTCGCGTCCCGCTACGGCAGCTTCCCGATCCTGGTCGAAACCTATCGCGAGGTCCTGTCGGACGTGTTCGATCTGCCGGCCCTGCGGGACGTGCTGGGCGGGATCGCGCGTCGTGAGATCACGGTTCACAGCGTCGAGACGCCAAGGCCGAGCCCCTTCGCCAGCTCGCTCCTCTTCGACTACGTCGCGGCCTATATGTACGACGGCGACGCGCCGCTGGCGGAGCGCCGGGCGGGTGCCCTGACGCTCGATCGCGACCTGCTCCGGGAGCTGCTCGGCCAGGAGGAGCTCCGCGAGCTCCTCGATCCCGACGCGCTGGCGGACCTGGAGCTCAACCTCCAGTCCCTCACCGACGAGAG
>DATAQF010000163.1:0-12869 GCA_036264795.1 Candidatus Limnocylindrales bacterium
CCGCGGTGAGGCCGACCACACGACCGCCCACGACATCTTCGGGCCGGAGTTCCTGATCAAGCGGCCGCTCCTCCAGGCCCTCGAGCCTGGTGAGGACGGCGAACCGCCCGTATTGCTCATCGACGAGATCGATCGGGCCGACGAGGAGTTCGAGGCATACCTGCTCGAGATCCTCTCGGATTTCCAGGTCACGGTGCCCGAGATCGGCACGATCAAGGCCGAGCGGCCACCCCGGGTGATCCTCACCTCGAACCGGACCCGCGAGGTCCACGACGCCCTGAAGCGACGGTGCCTGTATCACTGGATCGACTACCCGACGGCCCAGAAGGAGTTCGAGATCGTCCTCGCCCGCGTCCCCGATGCGCCGGAGCGACTTGCCCGCGAGGTCGTCGCGTTCGTCCACCGGCTGCGCGATGCCGATCTCACGAAGGTTCCCGGCATCGCCGAGACGCTCGACTGGGCGGCCGCCCTCCTCAGCCTCGGCTCGCGAGAGCTGACCGGCGAAGTCGTCGACGAGACGCTCGGCGTCGTCCTCAAGTACGAGGAGGACATCCGTCGAATCCGCGGCGACACCGCGAGGGCCTACCTCGGCGAAGCCGGCGCAACCGCGGCGGGTGCCGCCGGCGCCTGAGCCCGCGAACCACCGGATGACCGCCCCGCGCGACCCCTTCGATCCGGCGATCGTCCGCGCGCCGTGGGGTCCCGAAGTGGACGGGCGACGGCTCCTGGCCGAATCCGTCGGGTTCGGGCGGGCCCTCCGGTCGGCCGGGATCGCGACTGACCTCGGCGCATCCGTCGACTTCGCCCGAGCCCTGACGCTCGTCGACGTCGGCGAGCGTGAGACGGTTCGGGCCGCCGGCCGGGCGGTCTTCGTGCGACGGCGCGACGACCGCGAGACATATGACCGCGTGTTCGCGCGGTGGTGGCGGCGACGTGAGCGCCAGCGCCCCAGCACGACCGGCCCTGGAACACCGACGAACGAGGAGACGCCGTCCGAGGAGGGCGACGGGCTCGCATCGCCGGCAACCGACGAGGCGTCGATCGGTGATGACGCCAACCAGATCGACGGCATCCCGATGCCGATCTCCGGCGACGATGAGGACGACGCCGACATCGACGGGATCATCGCGGCGCCGACGGCCTATTCGGCCAGCGAGCTGCTCCGCCACCGCGACTTCGACCGGATGACGGGCGCCGAGCTGCGCGACGCCGAGCGGCTCGTCGACCTGCTGGAGCCGCGCCTCGAGATGCGCCGGACCCGCCGCTACGAGCTCCACCATCATGGCCGCCTGCTCGCGCCACGGACGATGCTCCGACGGAACATCGCGACCGGCGGCCAGTTCACGGAGTGGGTCTGGCGCCGGCCGACTCGACGGCCGCGCCAGATCGTCGTGCTGTGCGACATCTCGGGCTCGATGGAGCGCCATGCGCGACTGCTCCTCCGGTTCGTCCAGGCCCTTGCGGCGACGTCGTCCGTCAAGACCGAATCGTTCGTGTTCGGGACGCGGCTCACGCGCGTCACCCGGCTGCTCCGGGACCGCGATCGCGACCGCGCGCTCGCGAAGATCGCCGATACGGTCAACGACTGGGCCGGCGGAACGCGGATCGGCGAGTCCTTCCGGGACTTCAACCTGCATTGGGCGCGGCGGACCCTCCGTTCGTCCGGGGTGGTGATCGTCGTCTCGGACGGCTGGGACCGCGGCGATCCGGCGCTCGTGGCGACCGAGACGGCGAGACTCCGCCGGAACTGCCATCGGCTGGTCTGGCTGAATCCGCTCGCCGGAACGCCGGGGTACGAGCCGCTGGCCGGCGGGATGCGGGCCGCGATGCCGTACGTCGATGACTTCGTCCCGGCCGGGACCGTCGCGAGCCTGGAGCGGCTCGGCGAGATCCTCGCGGGCATTCGGTCCGGCGACGTCCGGCGAGGTGGCGACGCGGCGGCCTCGGCCGATGCCGGGGGCCGGCAGTCCAGCGCGGCGATCCGCAGCGTCGCGACGTCCACGCCCGCGCCACTCGAGCTCGACGGCGATCCAGCCGTCGCGCAGGCGCTTCGATGAAGGAGCTCCTCGAGACGCTCGACGGCTGGACGGCCGCGGGCGTGGAGGCGGGCCGGGCGGTCGTCGTCCGGACCTTCGGCAGCGCACCGCGACCGGAAGGCGCCGTGCTCATCCGCGCCGACGACGGCAGGATCGCCGGCTCGGTCAGCGGCGGCTGCGTCGAGGGCGCGGCGGCGGGCGAGATCGAGCGGGCGCGTGCCGACGGGCACAGCCGGGTGATCCGCTACGGGATCAGCGACGAGGAAGCGTGGGACGTCGGTCTGGCGTGTGGCGGGACGATCGACGTCCTCGTCGAGCCGCGCGTGCCCGCGGTAGCGGTGCGTGGGGCACGCGATCGGGCCGTTGCCGTCGCGACCGTCCTCCCGCCGGATGCGCCGCCCGCCGAGTTCGGCCGGCACGAGCCGGGCGATGGGGCGGCACCCACTGACCCCGTGGTGATCCACCCGGACGGCTCGCTCGACGGATCGCTCGGCTCCGCCGAGGCGGACAGGCTCCTCGCCGCGGCGGGCCGCGATGCGCTCCTCCGAGGCACGTCCCGGACGATCGCGGTGGGCGACCGACAGGTGTTCGTGGAGGCATTCCCGGTTCGGCCGCGGCTCGTCGTCGTCGGCGCGGTCGAGGTTGCGCGCTCGCTCGTTGCGTTCGCCCGCGAGCTCGGCTACGAGACGATCGTCGTCGACGGCCGGGCATCCTTCGCGACACCGGAGCGCTTCCCGCCGGACCGCGTCGATCGGCTAATCGTCGGCTGGCCCGACGAGGTCGCCGACGAGATCGGCCTCGGGCCGGACGACGCGGTCGCGGTCCTGACGCACGACGTCAAGTTCGACGAGCCGGCGATCGTCGACGCGCTCCGTCGCGGATGTCGGTACGTCGGTGCGGTCGGATCGAAGAAGACGCAGGGCGATCGGCGTGAACGCCTTCGCCAGGCGGGAGTAGGGGACGAGGATCTGCAACGGTTGCGCGGCCCCGTCGGGCTGGACCTCGGCGGGCGCAACCCGGCCGAGACGGCGCTCGCGATCATCGCCGAGGTCGTCGCCGAGCGCTACGGCGGGAGCGGGACTCCCCTCCACGAGCGCGCGCGCCAGGCGGAGCTCGCGACGGCTCGATGACGGTCGGGGCGGCCAGATGACGGTCGCGGCGGTCGTCCTCGCGGCCGGCGCCGGATCGCGGTTCGGCGGCGGCAAGCTGCTCGCGATCCTCGACGGTCGTCCGATCATCGCCCACGTCGTCGACGCCGCTCGCTCGGCGGGGCTGGAGCCGATCGTCGTCGTCACGCCGCCGACCGGCGAGCTCGACGGTCTCGATCTCGGGGCGATCCGTCGGGTCGTCAACGAGACGCCGCAGGAAGGGCTGTCGAGCTCCGTTCGGGTCGGCCTTCGAGAGGTGGAGCTCGAGGACGGCGTGACGGCCGCGGTCATCCTTCCAGCCGATCAGCCGCGGGTCCTGCCGGACGTGATTCGATCCCTCCTCGCGGCGATGGACGCGAGCCCGGGCACCCCGTTCGTCGTTGCACGTCACGCCGGTGATCGAACGCCCAACCCGGTCCTGGCACGCCGGACCATCTGGCGCCTGGCCGACGAGCTCGCCGGGGATCGCGGCTTCGGGCCGCTGCTGTCCGCGCATCCGGAGCTCGTCCGCTGGGTCGATGTGGCCGGCTCCAACCCCGACGTCGACACGCCGGCCGACCTCGCACGGCTTGCGGAAGCCGGCGGTTGGCCGGCGGACGTATCGTGAACCGATGACGACCGCGACGGCAGCCGAGCTCGAGACGGCGTGGGCCGAGCGGGTCCGGGCCAACCGAACGCAGGTCGACCTCGTGCGCGAGATCCCCGACCACGACTTCTATGCGCCCGTCTCGTCACTGTTCGTCGCCGATCCGCATCGCCGCGGCGAGGCGGCGCTCGATGCCCTCATGGCCATCGCCCAGCCGGCCGATCGCTGGATCGACATCGGCGCCGGAGCCGGCCGCTACGCGCTGCCGCTCGCGAGTCGGGTCGCCGAGGTGATCGCGGTCGAGCCATCCGCCTCGATGCGGAACGCGCTTCGGTCCGGGATGGCGGAGCACGGCGTGAAGAACGTCCGGATCGTCGGCGCCGCCTGGCCGGAGGCCCTCACCGAGCTTGGGGACGGTCCGATCGCGGACATCGCCCTCATCGCCCATGTCGGATACGACATCGAGTCGATCGCTCCCTTCGTCGATGCGATGGAGCGGGCCGCGGACCGTCTCTGCGTGGCCGTGCTGACGGATCGGAGTCCGGCGTCGGTCGCGGATCCCTTCTGGCCGATCGTCCACGGCATCGAGCGGGTTCCGCTGCCGGCTCTTCCCGAGCTGGCCGAGCTGCTCCGCGCACGGGGCCGGACGACGGAGATCCAGCGCGTCGGCCGCACCCCGCGGACGTTCGATTCGATCGACGGTCTCGCGACGTTCCTTCGTCGCCAGCTCTGGATCGCCGAGGACGGCGAAAAGGAGCAGCGGTTCCAGGCCGCGCTTGCCGAGATGGCTCGTGAGCTCGACGACGACGGTTGGACGCTCGCATCGCCACCGGTCGGCTCGATCGGCATTCTGACGTGGTCGCCGCGGGGCTGATCGGCAGGGTCCTGCACCGGCCGAGTTGTCAGGGCAGCCGAGTGGGCTCCAGCTCACCAACCGCGATGGCAGCTCGCTCGGCCTGCGAGAGCGTCGCGACCCGGACCGCCTCCAGCAGGAAGGCCCGGGCCTCATCGTCCCCGATCTGGTCGATCGAGTTGAAGGTCAGGTAGCGGACCTGCCGAAGGCGGAGGTGCGCGCCCTCGAGTCGACGCTCGGGATCGGCCATGAGGATGCCGTGCTGGAAGCCGAGATGGATGTGGATCGGCTCGAGGGCGATCCACGCGACGTAACGAGTGCGCCTACCGACTGGGACGTCGTACCCGATCAGCCGCCAACCCGCCCGGACCCGTTCGATCGCATCCGGCACGGTCGCCTTCACGATCGATCGAAGGCGCTCGGCGGCCTCGACGATCGGTGTCGGGTAGACGTCGAGGAACGCCGCGACCGGGATCGTCTCGATCATTCGGCGAGCATGCCTCGCGAAGGCGTCGGAACGTGTCGTGTTCCGCTCGGCGCATGGCCTCTTGACATGTGACTATTGAGTCACCTATCTTGCGTGAATGGACGAAATGGCGCAGGTGTTCCGTGCCCTCGGCGATCCGAGCCGCCGGCTCTTGCTCGATCGGTTGTTCGAGCATGACGGCCAGACGCTCGGGGAACTGACGCGGCACCTCCCGGAGATGACCCGCTTCGGCGTGATGCGCCATCTCGGCGTCCTCGAGGAGGCCAGCCTCCTCGAGACGAAGCGGCTCGGTCGGGAGAAGCACCACTATCTGAACCCCGTCCCGATCCGATTGATCGCCGACCGCTGGATCGGCAAGTTCGCGGAGCCGGTCGTCGGCCTGATGGCTGGGCTCAAGCAGGGACTGGAGGCTGCAGCGATGCCGGCACCCGATCACGTCTACTCGGTCGTCATCCGGGCCACGCCGGACCGAATCTGGCGGGCGATCACCGATGGCGTCGAGACCGAGCGCTACTACTTCGGCACGCGCGTAAGCTCAGACTGGTCGAAAGCCGGTCGGATCGTTTACGAGTATCCGGACGGGAAGGTGGCGGCCGACGGCGAAGTCCTCGACATCGAGCCAGGCCGGCGCGTCGCGATGACCTTCCACCCACGCTGGAGCCCGGAGGTCGAAGTGGAGGGGCCCGTCACGATGACCTGGGAGATCGAGGGATTCGGCGACGGGACATCGAAGCTGACGGTCACGACCTCGGGAATCGTCGCCGGTGGACAGATCGAGCGCGAGTTCGTCGACGGCATCGTCTCCATCGTCTCGGGCCTCAAGACCTACGTCGAGACCGGCGAACCGATGGTGGCCGCATAGCCCAGGGTCGAAGGCTGCGGGCAGCGAACGAGGCCGGTCCCGATCGGAGCCCGGCCTCGCTGTTCGCGACGTTTCGCTAGCTACATGATCCCGACGACGTGACCCTCCGGATCCGCGAAGAGCGCGATCGTCGTCTCGGGCGCAACCTCGGTCAGGGGCATGACCACCTGGCCGCCGCTGGCCTTGACCTTGTCGAGGACGTCCTGCGGATTGTCCGTGTGGACGTAGAACGTCACGTTGCCGGCACCGCCGTCCTGGGCCGCGCCGATGCCGCCCGTCAGGCCGTCGTCCTGGCGGTACATCCCGTAGCCGCCCGGGTTGTTGGTGTCGAGGTTCCAGCCGAAGATGTCGCTGTAGAACTTCTGGAGCTTGGCGCCGTCCTTGCCGGTGACCTCGACGTGAATGACCTTGGTTCCCATCCGGTATGACCTCCTCGGGGATTGGCTCGGCGAACCTGACCGGTCCGCCCGTCATTCACACGACGAACGCCGTCAGCCGAATCGACACCTCGTCGGGCTATCATCGCGGGATGAAATTTGCCGGGCAGATCGACATCGCCGCGCCACGCGATCAGGTCTGGGCGTTCGTGATCGACCCGAACAAGGTCGGCCGGTGCGGCCCCGGCGTCGAGTCGATCGAGGTGATCGACGACACCCACTTCAAGGCGACCGCCAAGGTCGGGATCGGCTTCATCAACGCCCGCTTCGTCGTCAACATGGAGCTCGCAGAACAGCAGCCCCCTGATCGCGCCGTCCTGAAGGCTCACGGGCAGGCGCCCGGCAGCGCGATCGACGGGACCGCCTCGATGACCCTCAGCGACGCTCCGTCCGGCGGCACCCGGATGGAATGGGTCGCCGACGTGGCGATCGCGGGATCGATCGCGTCACTCGGTGCGCGGCTCATCGAAGGGACCGCCAACAAGATGATCGGCCAGACCTTCGACTGCATGAAGTCGAAGCTCGAGGCATAGACCCGGCTCGCCGACCCTGATGGAACGAATCGAGCGGACGGTCGGACCGGCCGGTACGAATGTCCACGTCCTCGCCGACCCACGGACAGGGGAGGCGATCGCCATCGACACCGCGATCCCGTCGCTTGCGTGGATCCGCGACGAGCTCGCCGCCCGATCGTGGACCCTCAAGCTCATCGTCTCGACCCACGGGCACTGGGACCACATCGGGGACAACGCCGCGGTCGCCGCCGAGACGGGCGCGGAGATTGCCGTCCATCCGCTCGATCGCGACCGGCTCGTGAACCCGCAGCCGCTCTGGGCCCCGTTCGAGATTCCGCCGTCGGTGCCGGCGGTCGAGCTCGCGGAAGGCGGCGAGATCCGCTTCGGGGAGATCCGCCTGCGGATCCTTCATACGCCCGGCCACACGGAGGGTTCGGTCTGCCTGCTGTCGGCCGATGACGGGCTCCTCTTCAGCGGCGACACCCTGTTCGCCGGGGCGTGGGGCCGGGTCGACCTCGCGGGTGGATCGGCGGAGGCGATGGCGGCATCGATCGCCCGCCTCGCCGAGCTCGAGGACCACCTCGCGGTGCTGCCAGGGCACGGCCCGTCGACCTCGATCGGCCGGGAACGGGCGTGGATGGACCTCGTGCGCAGCGGTGGTCGGCTCTTCGCCTGAAGCGTCGTCGCGATCAGCGGTGATAGAGACCGGTGAGGGTTCCTTCGGCGACGGTCCTGTCCTTCGCCGCCGCGAGCACCGTGTCGGCCGTCGGCGCGCCCGGGAGGCCGAGCGGCTCACGGATCGCCAGCAGCCGGAACCGATAGTGATGGGTCCCCGACGGCGGACAGGGGCCGCCCCAGCCCACCTTGCCGAAGCTGTTCGTTCCCTGGCGCAAGCCCGAATCGGCCGTCGAAGCTGCCTCGGCGAGCTGTCCGCTCGAGGCGGCCGGAATGTCGAAGGCGACCCAGTGGACAAAGCCGCGCGCATCGGGGTCGTCGACGATGATCGCGAGCGCCTTCGCCTCGGCCGGGACGCCGTCCCAGGCGAGCGGCGGCGACACGTTCTCGCCATCGCACGTGTACTTGCGGGGGATCTCGCGCCCGTCCGCGAACGCGGTGCTCGTCAGATGCATGACAGGACTCCCACTGGCAGGGGGACTGACCGGCGCGGCCGATGACGACGATGGGCCGGAGGCGTTCGCGTCGGCCGCCGAGCTGGACGACGAGGCGTTCGCAGCCTGCGTCGCGGCCGGTGGCGCGGAGACCGTTGCCCCGGTGGATCCGCTCGAGCATGCCGCCAGCAGGCCGGAGACGAGGAGTGGAAACGCGATCGCGAGCAGCGGACGGGACCCGGTCACGAGGCGGTCATCATCGCGCCTCCCGCCCGTACTTCGCATCCATGTGCCGCTCCACGGCCTTGCTGATCAGCTTCCATTTTCGACGCTCTTCGGCCCGAGCCGCGACGTCCACCCGGCGGAGCTGGTGCTGCGCCTCGCGCTCGAGCTTCTGCCAGGCTGCGTACCGTCCGGGGTCGATGGACCCGGATGCCAGCCCCGCGCTGACGGCGCAACCAGGCTCGCCGTTGTGCCGGCAGTTGCCGAACCGGCAGGCGGCGACCAGCTCATCGATGTCGGGGAACGATTGCTCGACGCCGTCCGGGTCCCACAGGGCGAGCTCGCGCATCCCCGGCGTGTCGAGGATGAGCCCGCCGTCGGGAAGGATGTGGAGCTGGCGGCGCGTCGTCGTGTGGCGGCCGCGGGCGTCGTCCTCGCGGATGTCCCGCACGGCGGCCCGGATGTCACCGGCAAGGACGTTGAGCAGGGTCGACTTGCCGACGCCGGACGATCCGACGAAGGCAGCGGTTCGTCCCGCGCCGATCCTCGCGCGGACCTCGTCGACGCCTCGGCCATCGATGGCGCTGATCGTCAGGATCGTCGCGCCGACCGCGACCCGCTCGACGTCGGCGAGGAGCGTCGACGGGTCGTCGACCAGATCCGCCTTCGAGAGCAGGACGACGGGTTCCGCGCCGCTCTCCCATGCGACCGCCAGATAGCGCTCGAGCCGGCGCAGGTTGAGATCGAGGTTGAGGCTGACGACGATGAAGACCACGTCGACGTTCGCACCGACAACCTGGGCCTCGGTCCTTCTGCCCGGAGCCTGCCGAACGATCGAGGTCCGGCGCCGGAGGACGGCATGGATCGTGGCGCCGTCGGGACCGCCGTCGATCGCGACCCAGTCGCCGACGGCCGGATAGAGCGACGGATCCGAGCCGGCCTCGTGGCGAAGCCGACCCGCGACCGCCGCCCGTCGCTCGCCGTCGGCGGTTCGGACGAGATACGAGCCCCGATCCTCCGCCATCACCCGCGCCGCCTCCCGGCCGAGCGCGGCGTGGGCCTCAAGCTCGGTGGCGTGGGCCGAGGACCAACCCAGCTGATCGAGCGTCGGAGCGTCGCCGCTCATCTCACCCGACCCGCTTGAGCTTGCCGGTCCGCTTCGCGTAGCGCTCCGCCCGGCCAAAGGCCCAGAGCCCGAACGGGATGAAGAATGCGCCCATCACGACGAGCGGCCACACATCGCCGAGGAGCGCGCCGACGGACGCGCCGTCGATCAGGCCCTTCCGAACCCCATCGAGGACGTACGTCGCCGGTGACACGTGGGAGAGAACCTGCATCCACGGCGGCAGAACGTCGATCGAGTAGTAGACGCCACTGACGAGGAGCAGGCACGACTGAAGGACGAACGTCATCTGGGCCCCCCGCTCCACGTAGAGCAGGGGCAGGATGGCGGCGATCATCCCGATCCCGACGAAGCTGAACGAGCCGAGGATCATGAACGTGACGACGGTCGCCGGGTTCGCGCCCGTGAAGCTCAGCTGCGGGAAGAAGAGGATCAGGACGACGAGGATCACGGCCGTGTGGACCAGGCCATAGACCATCGCGTAGGCGACCGACCCGAGCAGGTGCGACCAGCGCCGGATCGGCGCCATCATCGTGTACTCGAGCGTGCCTTCCCAGCGCTCCACGGTGATCGTCTCGGCGATCCAGCTGAACACCACCGACAGGTAGTTCCAGAAGATCGCACCGACCATCAGGAGCAGGAGAAGCCGCGGGCTGCCCTGATCCGCACCGATCAGCGAGATCGAGAGGGCTCCCGCGACCGAGTAGACCAGGAAGGCGACTTCCCAGCCCCAGTAGCGGCGTGTCAGGAAGAAGTTCCGCTCGATGAAGGCGTACGAGGCCTTCAGCTCATGGGCGACGCTGAACATGGATCGATCTCCGGATCGGGGAGCCGGCCCGGCCCTCAACGGGACCGGACCGGCGTCGGGTAGGTTTCACCGGCCAGCCAATCGCCAAACCTGACGATCGACTGCCCGACGGACCGTCGGACGGATGGACGTGGCTGACGGACGACGCTGCGCTCGCGCGCGCTCGCCTGGAACTCACGCTCTCGGCGGTCGTTCGCCAGATACAGGGCCAAGGGAAACAATCCCTTCTCGTTCATCGCTTCTCACCTCCTTTCATTCGGAGTCATTGCCGCTCTCGTCCTCTTCGACGTCGTCGTCGAGGGAGCGGCCGGTATGGGTCATGAAGACGTCGTGGAGGGTCGCCGGTCGGCCGGTCCGTTCCGCCTCGGCCGCGATCAGACCGGCGGGACTGTCCTCGGCGACGACCCGGCCGCCGGTGAGGACGGTGATCGAGCCGCACAGCCGCTCGGCCTCGTCGAGGTCGTGCGTCGTGAGCACGATCGATGCGTCGTGCGTCTCACGCAGCTCCTCGATGAACGACTGGACGTCGAGCTTCGAGCGAGGATCGAGACCCGTTGTCGGCTCGTCGAGGAGGAGGAGCGAGGGGCTCGTCAGCAGGGCTCGCGCGATCGCGACCTTCTGCTGCATGCCCCGGCTCATCTGCTCGATCGGCCGGCCGAGCCGCTTCTCCCCGATCCCCAGTCGGCCGAGGATCTCCACCGCCCGGGTTCGTGCCACGGCGCCGTCCAGGCCGTAGAGCCGGGCCGCGAACAGCAGGTTCTCGATCGGGCTGAGCTTCTTGAAGAACGCGGCATCGACGCTGACCCGGTTGATCAGCCGCTTGACCGCCATCTCGTCACGCTCGATGTCGTGACCGAATACGGACACGCGGCCCTCGTCGAGGGTCAGCAGGCCCGAGACGAGGCGAATCAGCGTCGACTTGCCCGAGCCGTTGGCGCCGAGGATCCCGACGATGGCACCCCGCTCGAGGCGCAGTGACACATCCGCGATGGCGGTCACGGGCTTGCGCTTCCGGCCGACGACGAACCGCTTCGTGACGCTCTCGACGAGGAGAGCCGGCACGGCGTCCTCGATGGTCCGCGCGCTGCCGTCGAGGCCGTCGCTCCGAGCGATCTTCTGTTGTCCGATCAGGGTTGCGGTCACGGCTCGGGCTCCTGGATAGGCGCGGTGTGTGGGTGGGTTGGGCGGATCCGAAGCCGGGAATCGAACGAGCCGCGGATCCAGTTCGATGCTTCCGGCGCATCGGGGTGGTCCACGGCTCGGTTGCCTCGCGATGAGGCATCAAAAAAGCCGGGGGCCCAATCTGGCCCACGGCTCGTGGTTCGCTCGGAGGGCGGCCTTGCCGCCTCAGGCTAGCTCGAGATGGGCGCAGATCTCCCGCCATCGACGGCGCTGGTGGGCGCGATCGTCGGCCGGAAGAGGAGGAGCATCGTCATTCGGAGGAACCCTCCTGAGAGCTAGACGAGGGGCGGGCGATCTGCACGCCGGCGGGCAGTCTACGCGCCGGCCACGGCCGGCGTCAAACTTCGAAGCGGGCGTTGTCGCCGGCTGACCACCGGAGGATCCCCGCGCCGGATGCGAAGGTCGTCCTGGTACCTCGGTGTGCCGGTGCACCGAAACCCGCGGATCCTCCCGGATCGGTCTGGTGCGAAATGGTCGGGTTCGGAGGGCTCCGGTGGGGAGCGTGGGCGGTACCTTCGGGCGGCCTGCGTACAGTACGCTCCGTGACGAGCTGATCCGCGCCCGTTCGGGCCATCAGTCGGGGATACGGAGGTTCATGATGCCTCGGGGAACAGGCACCAGGTTCGGGCCGACCAGGAAGCCCACGTCGAACCGTCCGGATCGGAGACCTGAGAAGGGTCCTCGGCCGCGACCGCTGTTCGCCATCCTGGCGGCGCTCGCACTCGTCATTGCGTTTGCCGGCACGGCCTTCGCGCACCACTCCGTCGCGACCGTCAAGTTCGCATGTGACGGAAACGTGACCTGGCATGTGGACGACTGGACGACGGACAACTCGAACAATCAGGCCTTCGCGAGCGATCTCGAAGTCTGGTACTCGCTCGATGGCGGCGCCTACGTCAAGATCGGCGACTTTGCCTTCACGACGAGCAACTACCTCACGGGCTTCGGCGGCTCCTTCAGTGGCGGGAGCGCGTCGACCGTCCGGATCAAGGTGAACCTGAAATCGGGCACGCACTGGGGCGACGGCGACACGACGTCGACGGGTCCCTGGTACAGCTCAACCGTGAATCGGGCGAGCTGCCCGACCCCAACCCCGACGGCCACACCGACGGCCACCCCCACGGCAACGCCGACGGCCACCCCCACGGCCACGCCGACCGCGACGCCAACGGCGACGCCGACGACGGCACCGACCGCGACGCCGACGGCGACGCCGACTGCGACGCCGACGACGGCGCCGACCGGGACGACGGAGCCGACGACCGCGCCGACCGCGACTCCGACGGCGGCACCGACCGGTGGCGTTCTGGGCGAGACCGCAACGCCGAACGTGACTCCACCTCCGACCAGCACGATCGAAACCCCGGGAGGAAGCAGCTCGGGCGGCAGCGTCGTCCTGGCACTCCTCGCCCTGGCTGAGGTCAGCCTGGTCGCGGCGCTCTTTGCTCCGAACTCGCCGTTGCGCCGACGAGGTCGTCGCCGGTAGCCCGGTCCACGAGCC
>DATAQF010000168.1:0-3267 GCA_036264795.1 Candidatus Limnocylindrales bacterium
CGGTTCGGGCCGGAACTCGCCGTCGCCGCGAAGGACGTCGTCGGACAGGCGAAGCATCGGCGTCGCGAGGTCGGGCGTCTCCCCGAGCGGGTGGACGGCCGCGAGACCGCCGGCCCGGAGGTAGAGCTCGGTGTGGAGTACATGGCTGGTCGCGGCGACGAACACGCGATGTCCGCCGGCGATCGCGTCGGCGACGGCGACGGCGGCGGCGGCGATCGGCTCGGCCTCGGTCGCGGCCATCGTCTCGAGGATCTCGATCGTGCGGGCCAGGTAGCGTAGTCCGGCGCTCATCGTCGGTCCTCCAGGGCGGGTGCGGCGTTCAGCGTCGCGGCGAGGACGCGATCAGTAGTTGCCGCGCCGTGGCGCCAGGTCATCCACGGCCGGAAGCCGTGACTGCCGTAGTAGCCCATGAGCGAGGTCAGGTCGATCACGACGTCGGTGAGCCCGGCCCGCCGCAATCGATCGAGGGCAACGACGAGGAGCGCACGACCGAGTCCCTGGCCGCGGCGCTGCGCCGCGATCCCGATCGGGCCGAGCCCGCCGGCCGCCGGCGTCCGTCGAGCGGCCCAGAAATGGGGTGGCCCGACCGGCCGCGTGTCGGGTCCGTGGATCCGGGCAAGCCCGACGATCCGGCGTTCCGCGTCGCGGAGGAGCAGCAGGGTCGCCGGGTCGCCGCCCTCGGCGAGAAACCAACCGGTCTCGGACCACCACTCGCCGCCGAACTCGGCGAGGAGAAAGGCGAGGGCGGCGGCCGTGTCCGCGGCCGTTGCCGGCTCGACGGTCAGGTCCCCTTTTCGGAGCAGCGCCGTGGAGTCATCGTCCACGCGCAGGTCGGTGACGTCACCGCGGAGGTCCCATGAGACCTCGCCGAGCTCGAAGCCGATCGCCTCGCTGAACGGCGCCGCATCCGGGAGGTCGTCGGGCATGCCGCCCCAGAGGTAGAACATCCCGCCGCCGGCCTCGAGGCGGTCGATCCCGCGGTCGCGGGCCTTGCCGGCGAGACGGCCGGCGATCTGCCGGCCGATTCCGCGCCGACGAACGGCCGGATCGACGACGATCGCCTGGATCTGGGCGCGCGCGCGAAAGGACTCCGTCTCCGGACGCTCGAGCCGGTGAAATCCCGCGTACCCGAACCCGACGAGGTGGCCGCTCTCGCTCCAGGCGAGGCAGCCGTCCTCGGGTCGCGCGCTCGGGTTCTCCTCGAGGCACTGACGAAGGACGGGCTCGCGAAGCGGAAACGTGTCGCCGATCGCGTCGTTCCAGAGCCGGACGACGTGCGGTGCCGCCGCAGGTTCGTAGGGGAGGAGCCGGACGTCCATCGGCTCCGTCAGGCGAGCCCGCGAATGCGACGGAATCCGCGGCGGACCTCCGCCCACGCGACGTCCGGCCGCTCGCACTCGCAGCTCGACATCGCGGAGCAGCCGTCGTACGACCAGACGGCAAGGTTCGTCGCGCCGGCCCGGACAGCCGCCTCGATTCCCACGCCGATCTCGGCTTCGCGCCCGGCCGGGACACCGAACGCCTGGATCCAGACGTGGTGGTCGAGCCCGTGCCGTTCGGCGACCTCGACCGTCCGCGCCGCGTGGGCCGCGACGTAGGCCCCGGGGTCGCCGCCGAACGAGAACCAGTAGGGATCCGTCCCGAAGTTGTCGAGCCCGCGGATCGAGGCCGCCCGATCCCAGTCCCGGAAGCCCGGGTTCGATGCTTCCGGCGGCATGATGCAGATCGCGTTCCGGAATCCGCGGTCGTGGCCGTGCTCGCACGCATCGCCGAGCAGCTCCGCCATCGACCACTCCTGGAACGCCTGGACCTCCTCGGTCATCTCCCGGGGAAGCCCGCCGCCGGTCTGCTCGCGAAACAACGCCTGGCAGCGGTCGCACCGGCAGCACCACGTGGCGGACGCGGCATCGATCCGCCAGGTCGGCTCGTCCCAGAACAGGGTGTCGCCGCCGAGATCCGCGACGTCGTCGATCCAGGCCCTCACGAAGTCGCGGAACGCCGGCTGGTTGAGGCACGCGGCGGTGCCCGGCTGGCCGTTCGAATCGACCTGGCGAGCCTCGGGGTGGATGGCACCGAACCGGCTGAACGGCTCGCCGCCGAACACCTCGCCGACGCCCCACGGGTCGAGCCAGGCGGCCATGCCCCGGTCAACGGTCGCCTTCACGAGCCGGCGGATCGAGTCCTTCTGCCAGCGCAGGTCGAACTCGGACACGCAGTGGACGACGTACGTCGTGCCGTCGGCGGCCATGTCGTCGAGGTCCTTCTCCCAATGCCGTGGGGCTCGCGCATCGAAGTAGGCAATCCCGGTCTGGATCGACATCGTGTGCGGCCTCCGGGAACCGCCCGGCCACGTTCGGGCGCGGTGACGGTCAACGGTCGACAGTGTACCGGCGGCATCGGCGCGCCGGGCCGTCGGTCAGGTCCCGTTCCGGTGCAGGCGGTCCAGCCACAACAGCCCGAGGATCGACTTCGCGTCGAGGAAGTCGCCGCGCTCGACCGCGGCCAGGGCATCGGGGATCGGCATGCGGTCGAGGCGAAGGTGCTCGTCCTCGTCCGGCCCGAGGCGTTCGTCGGGGTGGGCCGGGCTCAGCTCCGTCGCGAGATAGAGATGCATCAGCTCGCTGGCAAAACCCGGGGCGGTCCAGAACGACGCGAGGCGGCGCCAGCCGGCGGCGCGATAGCCGGTCTCCTCCTCGAGCTCGCGGCGCGCGGCGAGATCCGGATCCTCGATGGCACCGGTCGCCTCGTCGATGTCGAGGGTCCCGGCCGGGATCTCGAGCAGGACCCGTTGGGCCGGGGTTCGGAACTGCCGGACGAAGAGGACCTGGTCATCGGGGTCGATGGCGAGGATGGCAACCGCGCCCGGGTGGATCACCACATCGCGCGTGGATCGGGTCCCGTCCGCCCGCTCGATCGTGTCGATGCGGAACGTCAGGTAGCGACCGCGATGGATGACCTGCGATTCGACGATCCGCTCGAGCAGCTCGTCGTCGGGATCGGCGCCGTCGCTGCGGTTCGTGGCTTCGAGCGGACCGGCCGGGCCGGTCCGCTCGGGGTGGTCCGTCAGGCGGCCACCGGCTCACGCTCGGAGGTCAGGCTGACGCCGGTCTCGGCATCGAACAGGTGGAGCTTCGAGAGCGGCAGGATCAGGTTCAGCATGTCGCCGGGCTTGACCCGATGGTCGGACCCGACGATCGCCACGATGTCCTTCTCCGCGGCGCTCACGTGGAGGAGCTCCTCGTTCCCGAGGTACTCGACGACGTCGGC
>DATAQF010000222.1:0-5637 GCA_036264795.1 Candidatus Limnocylindrales bacterium
TCTCATGCCGATCGGTGCGCTCCCCCAGGCGGGTCGCCAGGTCTGGCGGATCCTCGGCCGGCTGCGCGACGAGCTCGGCGTCAACTCGACATGCGGCGCGAGCAACGTGAGCTTCGGTTTGCCGAACCGCGAAGGCATCAACGGCACCTTCCTGGCGATGGCGATTGCGAGCGGCCTCACGTCGGCCATCACGAACCCGATCGCCGCCGGTGTGCGCGAGGCCGTGATGGCGGCCGACGTCCTCATGGGCAACGACCAGGATGCCGCCCGCTGGATCCGCACCCATCGCGTCGAGCCGCCCGAGGGCGAGACCGGTGGTCGCCGGGTCAATCGTCGCCGGGCCGGGGCCGGCGTTCCCGCGACCGGCGCGCCCGACACGGCCGGCGCGGCCGGCGCGGTCGGCTGAACGGCGCTCCCGGAGAGCGGAGCGAGCGATCGTGACCCAGACCGCCGAGCCGCTCGTGATCTTCACGCCGTCCGGGCGGCGCGGCCGGTTCGAGACGGGGACGACCGTCCTCGACGCGGCCCGTCGACTCGGCGTCGACATCGACTCGGTCTGCGGCGGGCGCGGGATCTGTGGCCGATGCCAGGTCGAGCAGAGTGTCGGCGAGTTCGCGAAGCACGGGATCACCTCGAGCCCGGATCACCTGACGCCGTTCGGCCCGGTCGAGGCCGACTATCGCGCGACCAAGGGCCTCGCCGAGGACCGCCGTCTCAGTTGCGCGGCGCACATCCAGGGCGATGTCGTGATCGACGTCCCGCCGGAGAGCCAGGTGTACCGGCAGGTCGTCCGCAAGGACCTCGACGTTCGCGAGTTCACGCTCGATCCGGTCGTCCGACTCCACTACGTCGAGGTCGAGCCGCCCCAGCTCGCCTCGCCCTCGGGCGATCTGTACCGACTGCAGGTCGCGCTCGAGCGGGAGTGGGGACTCGTCGACCTGGAGGCGGACCTCCATGTGATCCGATCGCTGCAACCGGCCCTCGAGGCGGGGAAGTGGGCGGTCACCGTCGCCGTCCACGGCGCTCGCACGATCACCGGCGTCTGGCCGGGCCTCCACGAGACGGCGTACGGCGTGGCGATCGACGTCGGCTCGACGACGATCGCCGGCCACCTCGCGAATCTCGGCGACGGCGCCGTCCTCGCGAGCGCGGGCGTGATGAACCCGCAGATCCGGTTCGGCGAGGATCTGATGAGCCGCGTCAGCTACGCGATGATGAACGACGACGGCGCGGCCGAGATGACGAAGGCCGTGAGGACCGCCCTGAATGGTCTTCTGGCACAGCTCGTCAATCGGGCCGGGATCAAGCGTGACGCGATCCTGGAGCTTGCCCTCGTCGGCAACCCGATCATGCATCACCTCGTCCTCGGCATCGACCCGATCCCACTCGGCTCCGCGCCATTTGCCCTCGCCACGGACCGGGCCGTCACCGTCCGGGCGGGCGAGCTCGACCTGATCACCCATCCGGGCGCGCGGGTCTACCTCCTGCCCTGCATCGCGGGACACGTCGGCGCCGATACCGCCGGCGTCATCCTCGCCGAAGCGCCCCACGAATCGGCCGTCGTGGAACTGGTCGTCGACGTCGGAACGAACGCCGAGATCGTGCTCGGCAATCGCGACTACCTGCTGGCCGCCTCCTCGCCGACGGGCCCGGCGTTCGAGGGCGCCCAGATCTCCTCCGGCCAGCGGGCCGCGCCGGGGGCGATCGAGCGCGTCCGGATCGACCGCTCGACCCTCGAGCCGCGCTTTCGCGTGATCGGCGTGAATCTCTGGTCGGACGAGCCCGGCTTCGCCGAGGCGACGCTCGAGACCGGCATCACCGGCATCTGCGGCTCCGGGATCGTCGAGGCGATCGCCGAGCTGTTCCTCGCGGGTGTCATCACACCGGACGGGATCGTCGATGGAGGCCTGGTTCATCGGTCGCCACGGATCGTCGGGGAGGGCCGGACCTTCAGCTACGTCCTGTACGACGGCGCCGAGGCCGGCCGGACGCGAATCACCGTGACCCAGAACGACGTCCGCGCGATCCAGCTCGCGAAGGCGGCGCTCTACGCGGGGATTCGCCTCCTGATGGATCACGCGGCGATCGAGACGGTCGACGAGATCCGGCTCGCGGGCGCGTTCGGCAGCCAGATCGACCCCTTCCACGCGATGGTCCTCGGGCTCATCCCCGACGCCGACCTCGCTCACGTCAAGGCGGCGGGCAATGCCGCCGGGACCGGAGCGCTGATCGCCCTGTTGAGCGCCGCCGCGCGACGCGAGATCGAGGGCGTCGTCCGGCGGGTCGAGAAGATCGAGACCGCGGTCGAGCCGCGCTTCCAGGAGCATTTCGTGGAGGCGATGGCATTCCCGCACCGAACCGCGGCCTATCCACATCTCTCCGCGGTGACCGACGTGCCGGCGCGGGGAGCGGGCGCGGCCGGCGGTCGCGCGGACGGTGGCGGGCGACGACGACGGGCGGTCGTGGCGGCCGCGAAGGAGGACCGATGACCGAGACCACGACGCCCCGTCTCCGGACCGGCGGCCGCGCCGGCCGTCAGGCCGCCCGCGCCAGCCACCACATCGCCCGCGAGCCTTTCCTGACCCGGACGCTCAAGCCCTTCGAGGTGCTCGACGAGGAGGGCCTCGCGACGATCGAGCACAACGCGGACACGATCCTCGAGCAGGTCGGCCTCGAGTTCCGCGGCGACGCCGACGCCCTCCGCCTCCTCCACGATGCGGGTGCCGACGTCCAGGGCGAGCGGGTCCGCTTCCCGCGCGGCATGTGCCGCCAGATCGTGCAGGCGACCGCGCCGCGCACCTTCACGCAGTACGCCCGAAACGAGGCGAACAGCGTCCAGATCGGCGGAACGGCGACCGTCTTCGCCCCGAACTACGGCTCGCCGTTCGTTCGGGACCTCGACAACGGCCGGCGATACGGCACGATCGAGGATTTCCGGAACTTCGTGAAGCTCGCGTACATGAGCCCGAACCTCCACCACAGCGGCGGGACCGTCTGCGAGCCGGTCGACGTGCCCGTCAACAAGCGCCACCTCGACATGGTCTATTCCCACATTCGCTATAGCGACAAGCCGTTCATGGGCTCGGTGACCGCGCCGGAGCGAGCCCGCGACACCGTCGAGATGGCTCGGATCGCCTTCGGGGCCGACTATCTCGAGGATCATCCGGTCATCCTGTCCCTGATCAACGCGAACTCGCCGCTGGTTTGGGACGCGACGATGCTGGGATCCGCGCGCGCCTACGCCGAGGCGAACCAGGCCACGCTCCTGACGCCGTTCATCCTCGCCGGAGCGATGGCACCGGTGACCGCCGCGGGGGTCTGCGCCCAGACCCTCGCCGAGGCGCTCGGCGGGATGACATTCGTCCAGCTCGTCCGGCCCGGCGCGCCGGTCGTCCTCGGGTCGTTCGCGAGCTCGATGTCGATGCAGTCGGGGGCCCCGACGTTCGGGACGCCCGAGCCGGCCCTCGTCCTGTACGCCATGGCTGCCCTCGCCCGCCGTCTCGGCGTCCCGTTCCGCTCCGGCGGGAACCTCTGCGCCTCGAAGATCCCCGACGCCCAGGCCGCCTACGAATCGGCCCAGACGTTCATCCCGACCGTCCTCGCGGGGGTGAACTTCGTCCTCCATGCCGCCGGGTGGCTCGAAGGCGGGCTCGCCGTCGGCTACGAGAAGTTCATCCTCGACGCCGACCAGTGCGGTATGGCCGCGGTGTTCGTCAAGGGCATCGACATGTCCGAGAACGGTCAGGCCGTCGACGCCATCGTCGACAACGGACCGGGCCAGCACTTTCTCGGCACGGCCCACACGCTCGCCAACTTCGAGACGGCCTTCTACCGCTCCGAGATCGCCGACAACAACAGCTTCGAGCAGTGGCTCGAAGATGGCGGCCTGGACGCCGCCCAGCGCGCGAACGCGATCTGGAAGCGCATGCTGCGCGACTACGAGGCGCCCGCACTCGACGAGGGGATCGACGAGGCCCTCGGCGAGTTCATCGCGAAGCGCAAGGCCTCGATGCCCGACTCCGAGGTGTGATGGCTCGCGTCCTCAGCCGGCGGCGCGGGCTGGACGATGCGTCGCGGGTCGCCCTCCAGACTGTGCTCGGCGACCCGATCTTCGAGCTCCTGCCCCTGAAATCGATCGCCGACCAGCTCCCGCACCTGCCTGCCGGTGCACGCGTCTCGGTCACCGCCTCTCCGGCCAAGGGGATCGACGCGACGCTCGACTGGGCGGCGCGGCTCCAGGCCGACGGCTTCCGCGCGATTCCCCACCTCTCGGCCCGGATGATCGCCTCGCGCGGCGTCCTCGCGGGGCTGCTGGAGCGGGCGCGGGACGCGGGGCTGAGCCACGCCTTCGTCGTCGGTGGCGACGCGGACGAGCCGGGCGACTATCTCGACGGCCTGTCGCTGCTGCGCGCGATGACTGAGCTCGGGCATCCGTTCACGACGATCGGTTGTCCGGCCTACCCGCAGGGCCATCCGGACATCCCGGATGTCGTCCTCTCCCAGGCGCTCCGCGACAAGGCGCCGTACGTCGACCACGTGACGACGCAGATGGACTTCGACACGACGGCGATCGCCCGCTGGGTCGTCGCGCGACGGGCGGAAGGTTTCGCGCCCGACGTCGTCATCGGGGTGCCGGGCGTCGCCGATCCCCAGAAGCTGCTCTCGATCGCCGCGCGCATCGGGGTGAAGGATGCGAAGCGGTTCCTCGTGAAGAACCTCCGGTTCGTGACCGGGCTCGCGAAGAGCGGTGGCTTCTACAAGCCGACGGGATTCGTGGAGGATCTCGCGCCGCTGATCGCCGATCCGGCCGCCCGCGTGACGGGCCTCCACCTGTACACGTTCAACGCCGTGGAGGCGACCGAGGGCTGGCGCCGGTCGATGCTGGAGAAGCTGACCGGCTGAACGCCTCCCGTCCCCGAGTCGGTCGAATGGCCCGATGGTCCGGCGCCGTCGTATCCTCGACCCCATGACCAAGACCGATCGCGCCGCCCTCTCCGTCTTCACCGCGCCGGATCCCGATACGGCCGCCGCCGGCGACGTCCCGACCGCTGACCTCCTCGACGCCGCTCGGGCGATCCAGGACGACGTGGTCGCGATCCGGCGCCGGATCCATCGCCAGCCGGAGATCGGGCTCGACCTGCCGAAGACGCAGGCGGTCGTCCTCGAGCAGCTGGCGAAGCTCGGCCTCGAAGGCACCAAGGGTCGCGGCCTGAGCAGCGTGGTCGCGGTCATCGAGGGCGGACGGCCCGGGCCGACCGTCCTCCTTCGCGCCGACATGGACGCTCTCCCACTGCACGAGGACACCGGACTCGACTTCAGCTCCGAGATCGACGGGGTGATGCACGCCTGCGGCCACGACACCCACGTCGCGATGCTGCTGGGCGCCGCCCGGCTCCTCCAGGAGCGACGTGCGGAGCTGCCGGGCAAGGTGATCCTGATGTTCCAGCCGGGCGAGGAGGGCCTCGGCGGCGCGAAGACGATGCTCAAGGAAGGCCTGCTCGAGGCGGCCGGCCCGACGAAGCCGACCGGCGCGTTCGCCCTCCACATCGGCACCCGCTATCCGACCGGCGAGATCCACCTGCGGCCCGGTCCCGAGCTGGCCGCGGCCGATGTGGTCCAGATCACGGTGCGGGGTCG
>DATAQF010000225.1:0-3857 GCA_036264795.1 Candidatus Limnocylindrales bacterium
GGGACGACCGCATGCCACGGCATTCCGGGCGCGCCCGACACCACACCGCCGACGGCGCCGAGCGGCCTCACGGCGACATCCGTCAGCGCAACCGCCGTTGCGCTCTCCTGGAACGCGAGCACAGACGATGTCGGAGTCGCCAATTACACCGTGCTTCGCGATGGGTCGACGATCGGATCGTCGATGACCACGTCCTTCACGGACAGCAGCGTCGGTCCATCGACCACGTACACGTACACGGTCAAAGCCAATGACGCAGCGGGCAACGCGTCAGCGGAGGGCTCGCCCCTGACGGTCACGACACCCGCCGTCGTCACCGGCCTGACATTCGCGGCGTTCGCGGATACGTACGTCGAGCAAGACCTCGCAACGTCGAATTTCGGATCGAGGACGTCCGTCCAGGTCGACGGGAAACCGTTGAAGCGATCGCTCCTGAGCTTCTCCGTCAGCGGCGTCGGGCCGAACGGCGTCGCGAGCGCGAAGCTCCGACTGTATTGCGTCGATTCTTCGACCTTCGGCGGCGAGATCCGTTCGGTCGCCGGCTCGTGGACGGAGACCGGGGCCACCTGGAACAACAGTCCGACGTTCGGCACGTCCACGATCTCGTCTGTTCGGTCCGTTGCCGTGGGCCGGTGGTACGAGTTCGACGTGACGTCGCTCGTGACCGGCAACGGCGATGTCTCGATCGGCATGGTCAGCAGCAACGCGAATGGCGCGGCCTACAGCTCGCGAGAGGGGACCGCCGCCCAGCGACCGCAGCTGGTGGTGACGCCGCGGCCCTGATCGCAGGTTCGCGTCCGGGTGCGGCGCGGTCCGTAGGCACGCTGAGTCAAGCGCACAAAGCGGAGTTGGCTGGCGAGGAAGGATTCGAACCTTCGATCTCCTGATCCAGAGTCAGGCGCCTTACCGCTTGGCCACTCGCCAGTGGAGCGCTGGGGATGATACCCGACCGGCCCCTGTCCCTCACCGAACGTGCGGCAGCCAGCGACCCACGGCGGACGCCCGGCTCGGACAGGCGCCCGTCTCCCCACGGCCCTACGCGGCCGTCGCGCTGCCACCTCGGACGTCGCGGTTCCGCTCGGTCATTGAGCGCATCCGGAAGGCGAGGACCAGCAGCGAGACACCCGAGATGAGCGCGAAGGCAGCGATCAGCCAGACGAGCGCGATCGCGCCGGCTCCGGGGAACAGCCACAGGTAGATCCCGAACAGCACGGAGATCACCCCGTCGAACGCGAGCAGCCATTCGCCGCGGATCTCCTTGCGAAGCTGGTACGCCGCGATGACCTCCATGGCCCCGGTGATGATCGCCCAGGCCCCGATCAGCGTTACCAGGAAGAGCGCCGTGATGCCGGGCAACAGGACCGCCAGGATGCCGGCCGCAATCCCGGCGATGCCGCCGACGACCATGAGCCAGTCGGGTCCACCTGCCTCACGATGGCGAAAGGCGGTGACGAGGTGCGACGCGCCGTCGACGATGGCGTACGCCGCGAACAGCAGGATCAGCGCACCGAGGGTGAGTCCCGGCAGCAGGAATGCGATGATCGCGAACGCGATCGCCGCGATGCCGCGGATCGCCAGCGCCGACCAGTTGAGCGATAGACGACGTTGCATCGAGTGTGCCTCCTGGTAGCCGTCATGGCGCGAGACCGGCGAGACACAGGCACGTCGAGCGTGGCGCATCGACCGTGCAGCTTCTGGTTTCGCAACGGACGCCTGTGCCATCCTGCGCCCGTCCCACGGAAACGGACAGTATCCTGGGATGCACCCGGCCAGCGTCAATCCTCGAGCGACAGCCACCCGCCATCGAATCGCTTCGACTCGGCTGGTCGACCCACCGAGCCTTCCAGCGCCTCGCGGAGCAGGGCCGTCAGCTGATCCCACTCGACGAGGAACGCGTCGTGGCCTTTTGTCGACCGGAGCTCCCGATATCGGGCGTCGACGTCGGCCGCGGCCGATGCCGAGACCAGGGCGCGAACCTGCGGTGGGCCGTAGAGGATGTCGCCCTCGATGCCGATTCCGGTCAGCCGGGTGCCGGCCGCGGCAAGCGGCGCGAGCGCCGCCTGACGCCCACCACGGCCCTCGCCGATGTCGTGAAGGTCCATCGCCCGGGCGAGGATCCGGTAGGTATCGCCGTCGAACCGCTCGACCAGCTTGTCGCCCTGGTGATCCAGGTAGCTGACGATCGAGGGACGGCCGTCATTCTCGAGCTGTCGCCCGAATCGCTCGGCAAAGTCCGTCTCGCTTCGGTAGGTGGTCATCGCGAGCTCGCGCGCCAGGGCGAGGCCGTCGTCGCCGAGTCGCTCGAGCATCTCGATCTGGATATGGTTCCAGGCGATCGCGAGCGCGCCGGTGGCGGCCGGCGCGGCGATCGGGACGACATGCTCGACGGATGCAGGTTGCTGGACGGCGATCTCGAGGGCCACCATCCCGCCCAGCGAGCCGCCCGTGACCAGGGCGACCTCGCCGATGCCGAGGGCGTCGAGGAGGCGCCACTGAGCGCGAGCCTGGTCGCGGGTGGAGACCTCGGGAAACGCGCGCCCGAAGGCGCGGCCTGTCGTCGGATCGGTCGACGTCGGGCCGGTCGTGCCATACCGGCCACCCAAGAGATTGGCGCAGATGACCCCGACGCGGTCGGTGTCGAGCGCCCGACCGGGGCCGATGAGCGGCTCCCACCAGTCACCCGCGGCATCGGCCGAACCGGTCAATGCGTGGACCACGACGACCTGTGGCCCGTCCGCGGGCCGCACCCCATCGTGGCGATAGCCGACGACGAGCTCGGGCAGGACGACCCCCGACTCGAGCTCGAATGCTCCGAGACGGGCCGTTTCGAGGCGGCCCGTCCCGAGTGGGAGTGCCGGAGCCGAGCCCGCCGTGCCGGCGGCCTCCGAGGGCGCCGCCGGTGCGACGCCCTCGCCCACGGTCATCCGCCGGCGGCGACGAGATCGCCGCCGGCCGCCGGCTCCGCCGACCCGACCGCGATCCGGAGCGCCTGATCGAGGTCGGCGATGAGGTCGTCGACGTGTTCGAGGCCGACCGACAGCCGGATGAGGTCCGGGGTCGTACCGGTCGAGATCTGCTCGTCGGGCGTCAGCTGGGAGTGGGTCGTCGATGCCGGATGGATGATCAGTGACTTCGCGTCGCCGACGTTGGCGAGCAGCGAGAAGATCTGGACGTTGTCGATCAGCCGTCGACCCGCCTCGACCCCGCCGCGAACGCCGAACGTGACGATCCCGCCAAACCCGCCATTCAGGTACTTGGTGGCCTGCTTGTGGGACGGGTGCGACTCGAGGCCCGGGTAGCTCACCCAGGTGACCTCGTCGCGCTTCTCCAGCCACTTCGCGAGTGCCAGGGCGTTCTCGCTGTGGCGCTGGATCCGCAGCGGAAGCGTCTCGAGCCCCTGGAGGAACAGGAACGAGTTGAAGGGGCTGAGCGCCGCGCCGATGTCGCGCAGCCCCTGGACCCGCAGCTTGAGGATGAACGCGAGGTTGCCGAACGCGCTGGTGTAGCTGATCCCGTGGTAGCTCGGGTCGGGATCGACGAAGTCCTGCTTGAAGCGCTCGGAGGCGGCCCAGTCGAAGATGCCGCCGTCGACGACGACGCCGCCGATCGCGGTGCCATGGCCGCCGATCCACTTCGTCGCCGAGTGGATGACGATGTCGGCCCCGTGCTTGATCGGCTGGGCGAGGAGGGGAGCGAACGTGTTGTCGACGATCACCGGCACGCCGCGGGCGTGGGCCACGTCGGCAATCGATGCCAGGTCGTGGACGTCGAGCCGGGGATTGCCGATCAGCTCGAGGAAGACCGCCTTCGTCTTCTCGTTGATCGCTCGGCCGAAGGCGGACGGATCGGTGCCGTCG
>DATAQF010000232.1:0-10866 GCA_036264795.1 Candidatus Limnocylindrales bacterium
GCGACCGCCGACGAGGCCCGGGCGGTTGCCGAGCGGAGGCGCGCCGAGGAGGCGGAGCGTGCGACGGCACGCGAGCTCGAGGCCGTCATTCGAGAGGCGGGCTGGCATGCGGCCCAGATCGAACGCCTGACCGGCGATGTCGAGCGGGCGCGCGAGGCCGTCACCGCCCTCGAGGGCGTGACGATCTGGGGCTCGGCCGATGGCGACGGGTCCGATGGGATCACCCGCCACGCCGCCGATGGTCGCGCCGTCGCGACGGATGAAGCCGCCGCGATCGCGACGTGGGAGGCTCGGGCAGCGGACCTCCGTACGCGGCGCGATCGGCTGGCGGCCGAACAGGCGGCCGTCGACGCGAGACGCCGCGAGGTCGAGGCCGGCCGGGCGCGGGCCGAGGCCACGGTTGCGATGGACGAGGAGCGGATCGTTCGGGCGGAACGGGAGGCCATTGCGCTCGCCGAGCGCGAAGAGCGCCTCTCGGCCGAGCGGCGGGTGATCGGCGAGGAGCTGGCCGCAGCTGTTGAGCGCGAACGCCGAGCATCCTCCGACCTCGCCGAGGTCCGTGCCGCGGACTCGGTCGCTCGTGATCGTCTGACCGCCGCCGAGCGCGCCGCGGCAGCGGCCCGCGAGCGCCTCCGCTCCGTCGACGACCGGCTGCGCGCTGCGGATCGATCCGACCTCGAGGCGCGGCTCGGACGCGACTCCCTCCGGGAGCAGCTTCTCGTCGAGCTCGCCGGCCTGGGAGATCTCGGTCGCCTTCGGCTCGAGGCAGAGGCCGGGGTCGTTCCGGTTGCCGTCGGACCCGGGCTCGTCGCCGACGCGACAGGCGATGGCGATCGCGCGCACGGCGAGCCGGCCGTCGACAAGGATCCCATCGATTCCGAGCCCGATGAGGCGGCGGCGCTCGAATCGGCCCTCGATGCGGTCAGCGCGCGCTGGGCCGAACAGGCACCCGCCGCCGACGCGCCAACTCCGGGTCGCCTGGCCGCGCTGCGCCGCCGCTACCACGACCTCGGCGCCGCGAACCCGTTTGCGGTCGAGGAGCACGAGGCGGTCCGGCTCCGCCTCGAGACGCTCGAGACGCAACAGCAGGACCTTCGCTCCGCCATCGAGAAGACCCGCGCGCTGATCGCTGAGCTGAACTCGATGATCGCGGAGCAGTTCCGCACGACGTTCGCGGCGCTCGAGACCGCCTTCGACGTCCGCTTCCAGCAGCTGTTCGGCGGAGGGTTCGCGCGGCTGTCCCTCACGGATCCCGACGACCTTGCCGCGACCGGCATCGAGATCGTCGCGCGGCCGCCGGGCAAGAAGGCGCAGGCGCTCGCGATGCTGTCGGGTGGCGAGCGGGCGTTGACGGCGGTCGCGCTGCTCTTCGCGATGCTCGAGGTCCGGCCGGTGCCGTTCTGCGTCCTCGACGAGGTCGACGCCGCGCTCGACGAGGCCAACGTCGGGCGGTTCGCCGATGCCCTCCGCAGCCTCGCGGACCGGACGCAGTTCATCGTCATCACCCACAATCGGGGCACGATCGAGGCGGCCGACGCGCTGTACGGCGTCACGGTCGGCGACGACTCGGTGAGCCGCGTGATCAGCCTTCGGCTCGACGAGGCCCAGGCGATTGCCGATCGGCAGAGCGCGGCGAACACCCTCGAGGCGCCGAGCGAGAACCCCGCCGAGCTCGTCGAGATCGGCTGATGTTCTGGCGGCGACGGCGTGACGAGGCGCCGACCGAGGCGGAGCGTCTGCCCGAGATCGATCTCGACGCGCCCGAGCCCGATCCGTCGGAGTACGAGCTCGATTCCGAGGAGGGCGGTCTCAACCACGACGCCGAGCCGGTGATCACTCCCCCGGCCGAATCGCCCGCTGCCCTCGACCAGGGGCTTGCCCGGACACGGGGCACGTTCGTGGCGCGGCTCCGAGGATTCCTTGGCGGAGACGGCGGCGAGGGTCCGTCGTGGGACGATGTCGAGGAAACCCTGATCGCGGGCGACGTCGGAGCGACCCTGGCGATGGACGTGGTGGAGCGCGCTCGGCGGCGGCGCGACCCAGGCGGCGCCGAAGCGGCCGTCCGAGCCGAGCTGGCTGCCCTTCTGGTCCCCCGGGACGGTGCCTGGGAGCCGCGAGCGGCCGTCGCCGGCGGCCCGGCCGTCGTGCTGATCGTCGGGGTCAACGGCACAGGCAAGACGACGACGATCGGCAAGCTCGCCACCCGCTACGCAGGCGAGGGCCGCAGCGTGCTGCTCGCCGCCGCCGACACGTTCCGGGCGGCCGCGATCGACCAGCTGATGATCTGGGCCGATCGCGCGGCTGTTCCCGTCGTCTCTCACGCTCCGGGCGCGGACCCCGGCGCCGTCGTGTACGACGCCCTCGACGCGGCGATTGCCCGCGGGATCGACCTCGTGATCGCCGACACCGCTGGGCGACTTCACACGAAATCGAATCTCATGGACGAGCTTTCGAAAATCCGCCGAATCATCGACAAGCGGATGCCCGGCGCCATCCCCGAGACGCTGTTCGTCCTCGATGCCACGACTGGCCAGAACGGGCTGCACCAGGCGAGGGCCTTCCATGAATCGGTCGGGCTGACGGGGATCGTGCTGACGAAGCTCGATTCGACGGCGAAGGGCGGGATCATCTTCGCGATCGAGCACGATCTGGGCGTACCGGTCCGATTTGTCGGGGTGGGGGAGAAGGCAACCGATCTCCTGCCATTCGATCCCGACGCGTTCGTCGCGGCCCTGTTCGCCTGACCGGTCGTCCGCCGCCGCCGCCGCCGCCCCCGAGGTTCCCGCCAGATACCACCCCGAGTGGTGCGCGTCAGGACGTGGCGCCATTGCCGGGCTTGGATTCGCGCACCGTTAGCCGTTGGCGGCTGATTCGGCGCCAGATCGTGACATGGACGGTTCGTCTCCCTGACTCTCACCACGGGAGGTGGTAAACGGCGGACGGCGGCGCGCCACACGCGGCCGGCGGGTTCGCCGCCGCCGAGGTTCGCGCCAGATACCACCCCGAGTGGTGCGCGTCAGGACGTTGGGCTATTGCGGTTCGGATCCGGGCAGCCGTTAGCCGTTGGCGGCTGATTCCACGCCAGATCGCCGCTTCGAATGGCTCTTATCCCTGACTCTCACCACGGGAGGTGGTAAACGGCGGCCGGCGGGGCCTGCGGCGGGTTGCCGGCGGGGCCAGCCGCGGCCACTGGCGGTCCGCGGCGCGGCCACAGGTCCTGAGGGAGTGCCGCAGCGATGCGCTACACTGCCCACGCTTCGGTGCGTCAGAACCCGCGCACCACCCGGACGGGCGTCTCGCGCCCGCGCGTTCCATCCGGGTCCTCCAGACTCGAGGAGTCCCAGCCGTTCCATGTTCGACAGCCTGAGCGAACGCCTGCGCAAGACGCTCGCCGATCTGACCGGCCACGGCCGGATCAGCGAGGCGGATGTCGATGCCGCGATGCGCGAGATCCGGCTCAGCCTTCTCGAGGCCGACGTCAACTTCAAGGTCGTCAAGGAGTTCGTCGGCCGCGTCCGCGAGCAGGCGACCGGCGCGGACATCCTCCAGAGCCTGACGGCCGGACAGCAGGTCGTGAAGATCGTGAACGACGAGCTCGTCGCGCTGCTGGGCGCCGGCGACCGGACGTTCCACCTGCAGGGGAATCCGGCGGTCGTCGCCATGGTCGGCCTCCAGGGCTCCGGCAAGACGACCTCCTCCGCCAAGCTCGCCCGGTACCTCGTTCGACAGGGCCGCCGGCCGCTCCTCGTCGCCGCGGACCCGTATCGGCCGGCCGCAGCCGATCAGCTCGAGACGCTTGGCAAGGCCCTCGACATCCCGGTCCATCGAGCGCCCGTCGGCACGTCCGTCGTCGACATCGCCCGCGGCGGCGTCGAGGCCGCCCACCGGCTGACCCGCGACGTCGTGATTCTCGACACCGCAGGCCGGCTGTCGGTCGACCAGGAGCTCATGGCCGAGATCGCGGCGGTCAACGCGGCGGTGAAACCCGTCGAGACGCTCCTCGTCGTCGACGCGATGACCGGCCAGGAGGCCGTGGCCGTGGCGACGGCGTTCAGCGATGCCGTTCCCGTCACCGGGCTCGTGCTGACAAAGATCGACGGCGACGCTCGCGGCGGGGCGGCGCTCTCGATCAGCTCGGTCACCGGGCTTGCCGTGAAGTTCATGGGGACGGGCGAGAAGACCGACGCCCTCGAGGTGTTCCATCCGGACCGGCTCGCCGGCCGCATCCTCGGCATGGGCGATGTCCTGACCCTCGTCGAGCGGGCACAGGAACATGTGGACGCGAGCCAGGCGGCAAAGATCGAGGAGAAGCTCCGCAAGGCGCAGTTCACCCTCGAGGATTTCCTGGAGCAGATCCAGCAGGTCCAGAAGATGGGGCCGATGGGCCAGCTCATGGGGATGATCCCGGGCATGGGCGGCATGGCCAAGGAGGCTCAGGAGGCCGTCGATCGCGGCGACCTTCGCCGGGTGGAGGCGATCATCCGCTCGATGACGCCCCGCGAGCGGCGGGATCCCTCGATTCTCAACGGGTCGCGTCGGCGACGGATCGCCACCGGCGCCGGAACCGATCTGACCGAGGTCAATCGTCTGATCAAGCAGCACGCCGAGCTCTCGAAGCTCATGAAGCAGCTCAGCGGCGGCGGCGGTCGCAAAGCCGCGATGGCCGGCCTGATGGGCCGCCGGTAAAGCCGGAAAAGGGGGATTCAGATGACCGATCCACGAAGCCCGAACGATCCCGCTGGTGAGAACGTCGGCGGCGAGCCGACCGACACCGGGGTCGAAGCGGCCGATCGGGCCGCCGCGCCGGCGCCGGCCGCCGCCGCGCCGGGCGCGGACAGCCCGACGCAGCCCTGGCCATCGCTGACGCCATCCGCGGAGACGGGTCCCTCGGCGGCGTCGTGGGGCCCGCCGACGTCACTCCGTGAGCCGGCGCCATCGTCGGAGCCCGTCGCCGCGGAGCCGGCCGCGGCGGAGATGGCATCGCCCGAGCCGGGCACGGACTCGGACTCGGACTCGGCATCCACCCAAGCGGCTTCGCCGTACGAGCCCGCCGAGCACCTGCCCGACGCGCGGCTCGGTGCCGTTGGCACGACGCCGGTCGCGGCAGCGGGTCCCGACGGCACCCTCCCGCGATCGCGGAACCGGCTCCGCTGGGGCCTCGCCCTGCTGGGAATCGCCGTCGTTGTCGGCGCCAGCGCACTGATCGTTTCGCTCGCCGGCGGGCGACCGACGCCATCGATCGCCCTCGGCTACATGCCCGCGACCACGGCCCAGTACACCGAGGTCCGCATGGACCTGCCGGGTGACCAGCGCCAGAAGCTCGCCGCGTTCCTCGCCAACTTCCCGAGCTTCAAGGACCAGACCCAGCTCGAGCCGAAGCTCGACGAGGTCTTCGACCGGATCGTGAGCGCGGCCAGCGATGGCAAGCAGACCTGGACGAAGGACATCAAGCCGTGGTTCGGGGGCCAGATCGCGATCGGGATGAGCGTTCCCGAACCGCTCGTGCAGCCGTCTGCCAGCTCCCAGCCCAGCCCTGAGCTGGGCGCGCTCACACCCGCGATGAGCCAGGCGAACGCTGCCCTGCTCGTCGTGACGATCTCGGATCGGGCGAAAGCGGCCGCCTGGATCGCGTCCCTGGGGACCGACCTCAGCCGGAGCACGTACAACGGCGCCGATCTGTTCACTGCGTCGACGCCCGGCGGGACGGCCGGAGCCCTCGCCGTCACCGACAAGGTGATCATCGCCGGCTCGGTCGACAAGGTGAAGGCCGCGGTCGACGGCAACGGCCAGGGCAGCCTGGCCCAGGACGCCGACGTCAAGGCGGCGCTCGGCCAGGTCGATCGCGACTACGTCGTCTTCGGGTTCATGAAGATCCGCGCCTACACCGACGCGATCCTCAAGACCGCCTCGACGCTGGATCCGGCCCTGCTCGACAAGACGCAGATCGATGAGACGGTCGTGTCCATCCTGCCGACGTGGCAGGCCTCGACGGCGCGGTTCGAAAACGACGCGCTCGTCACGTCGTCGACCTATCCGTCGCTGGCGATCGGCTACGACGCCACGAACCGCAAGAGCACGCTGCTCGATCACGTGCCGGCCAAGTCGGTCTTCTACGCCGAGGCGCACGACGTCGGGCCGGCGCTGACCGCATTGCTGGCCAAGTTCCGGGCGTTACCGGAGACGAAGGCGGCCTTCGCCCAGCTCGACCAGGCGATGAGCCTGGTCGGTGGCTACGACGCTGTCGCGGGCTGGTGGGGCGATGCCGCGGTCGTGGTCACACCCGGGGCCGACGGCACGATCGGCGGTGGGCTCCTCGTCAAGCCACGCGACCAGGCGGCCGCGGAGCGCCTCTTCACGACGCTCCGCGGCTTCCTCGCGCTCGGCGGCTCCAGCACGGGCCTGAACGTCCGGACCGAGGATCACAACGGGACCACGATCGTGATCCTCGACTTCAGCGCCGCACCCGGGATGGCCTCCGGCAGCCTGCCGCCGGGCTACAAGCCCGAGCTCGCCTACGCCGTGAACAAGGACGTCGTCGTGATCGGCTACGGCCGCGACTTCGTCGCCTCGGTCCTCGACACGACCTCTACCTCGAGCCTCGGAGCCGACGCTCGCTTCAAGGGCCTCGTGGGGCGGGTCGGGGAAGAGAACATCGGCTTGAGCTTCGTCGACGTGACGGCGATTCGCGGGCTCATCGAACCGCTCGCGCAGGGAACCGCCCCGGCCGACGCCTGGACGAAGTACCAGACCGACGTGAAGCCCTACCTCGAGCACATCGATGCGGTGATCTCGGCCGTCCGCAAGGACGGTTCGCTCGATCGCGCGCAGGCGGCGCTCACCGCCCGGTAGGCGCCAACCACGAGCCCACCGCATCGGTCATCCCAGCGACCGACGGACGACACACCAGGAGGAACGAGAACCAGATGGCAGTCCGAATCCGGCTGACGCGCGTGGGCGCGACGAAGCAGCCGACCTATCGCGTCGTGGTGGCCGACTCCCGGTCGGCTCGCGACAGCCGCGCAATCGAGACGATCGGCCACTACAACCCCCGCACGGACCCGATCGAGCTGAGCATCGACGCCGACAAGGCCAAGGCCTGGCTCGCCAAGGGCGCCCAGCCGTCCGAGACCGTGGTCCGGCTCTTCCGCAACGCGGGCATCGTTCCCGCCGACAAGAAGTAGGAGCGATCGATGGCAGCAGCCGAACTCGTCGAGTACGTCGCCAGGTCGCTCGTCGACGACCCCGACGCGGTGAAGGTCGAGATCGTCCGCGATCAGGGCGGCACGGTCATCGAGCTCCACGTCGCGGAGGACGACATGGGCAAGGTGATCGGGCGGAATGGCAGCGTCGCGAAGGCGATCCGGACCCTCCTCAAGGTGACTGCCGCCCGCGAGGGCGAGCCGATCTCGCTCGAAATTCTCTGACGGAGACCGTGGCCGAGGGCGAGTCCGCGGCCGGGGTGGGAGCCCCGGCCGCGCACGACGACCGGCTCGTCGTCGCGCTGGTGCGCGGCGCCCATGGGCTCGCGGGCGCCGTCCGCGTCGAGATCCTGACCGATCGTCCCGAGGACCGTTACGCGCCTCGCTCGGTCCTCTATGTCGAGGGCTCGGACCGGCCGCTGACGATCGTCCGATCGTCGGCAATCGCCGACGGGCCGGGCTGGCGTCTCCAGTTCGCGGAGGTCGACGATCGCGCCGCGGCAGAGGCGTTGTTCGGGTCCTATCTCGAGGTCCCGGCGGGACCCGATGCCGCGTTGCCGCGCGGCGCCTATTTCTGGCACGAGGTGATCGGCTCCACGGTGACGGGCATCGACGGAACGGTGCTCGGCACGGTCCGTGACGTCTACCGATCGGGCGGCGCCGAGGTCTACGTCGTGAATGGCGGACCCTACGGTGAGTTCGACGTCCCGGGCGTCCGCGATTTCGTCCGGATCTTCGCGCCGAAGCGCGGGGAGATCGTCGTCGACGTCGATGCCCTCGATCTCGGGCCGCCGAAATCTCGCCGTGCCGCAGACGATCCGGAGCGACCGCGCGCCCCGCGTCGCCGTGCCGGGCCGCGCCGGCCGAAGGGGCGGGGGAGCGACGGGAGCACGGGCGAGTCGCCTCCCGACGGCCCCGCGCCGGCCGACCCGCCTGCCGAGACCGGTTCGTGACCCTCGAGATCGACGTCCTGACGCTCTTTCCCGAGATGGTCTCCGCGCCGCTGACTGCCAGCATTCCCGGCCGCATCCAGGAGCGAGGCATCGCCGCGATCCGAACCCACGACCTCCGGCAGTGGGGTCTGGGCCGTCACCGGAGCGTCGACGACGCGCCGTATGGCGGTGGTGCGGGGATGGTCATGCGGCCGGAGCCGATCGCGGCGGGGATCGAGTCGGTGCGGCGTCCCGATTCGCTCGTGATCCTGCTGGACCCGGCGGGCGAGCCGTTCGGACAGGCCCGCGCGCACGACCTCGCGGCCCGCTCGCACCTCGTCTTCGTGTGCGCCCGATACGAGGGCGTCGACGAGCGCGTTCGCTCCCTGGTCGACCTCGAGCTGTCGATCGGGGACTACGTCCTGACCGGCGGGGAGCTGCCGGCGCTCGTCGTCATCGATGCGGTGATCCGGCTCCTTCCGGGCGCGATCGACGACGCCTCGACGACCGAAGAATCGTTTGCGGCGGGACTTCTCGAATATCCGCAATACACGCGGCCGCCCTCGTTCCGTGGCCAGGACGTGCCGTCGATTCTCACGTCGGGGGACCACGGGGCGGTGGCCCGCTGGCGAGAGGAACAGGCGCGCGCCCGGACCGTCGAGCGCCGGCCGGATCTGGTCGAGCGGGCTCACTCGGAACCCGGCGAACCGTCGCCCGGGTGACCGCGGCGCCGTCGAGGCGGTGACCGCGGCGCCGTCGCCCGGATCCGAGTCTCCCCGGATTCCTCCTCCTCGGCCGAGCCAGGCGCACGCGGTCGCCATGCTATACTCCGCCGCCGGCCGATTGGTTCGACCCGCACCCCCGCCCGACAGCCGCGATTTCACGCTGCCGCCGAACGAATCAAGGAACGAACGCCCTGTGAACGTCCTCGACGAGATCGTCTCCGATCAGCTCCGCACGGATCTGCCCGAGCTCGCCTCGGGCGACACGGTCAAGGTTTCGGCCAAGGTCGTCGAGGGCAATCGCGAGCGCGTCCAGGTCTTCGAAGGGATCGTGATGCGCCTCCGCGGCGGCGGGATCACCCGCTCGATCACCGTGCGCCGGATCGCGAGTGGCGTCGGCGTCGAGCGGACGTTCAAGATCAACAGCCCGCGGATCGAGAAGATTGAGGTCATTCGCCACGGTCAGGTCCGCCGAGCCCAGCTGTATTTCCTGCGGAAGCGCGTCGGCAAGGCCGCGACCCTTCGCGAGCGCCGAACGAACCGCTAGCTTCGAACTCGCCGCGGCGAGAACGTCCCGACCCCGGTTGTCGCCGGGGTCGTTCGATTCCGGAGCGCGGTCGCCTCGACCGGGGCGCCCTGCTGCTTCCGAAATTGATCCCATGGATATGTCGTCCGCTGGAACCGAGCCAAAGGCTGTCGAATTCGACCGTCCGCGCTCGATGACCGGCCGCGTTCCCGCGGCGCCCGTCCGAGCGAGAGCACAGAGCGCGCTCCAACCCATCGAATAGCGATGGCGTGCATATCGCAGCGGCATAGCGCCATCGGCCGTCCTCTGCCGCCTGGGCTCGAGGGCGGCGCCACCCCGGACCGGCTACCCTGACATCCGATGACCGTCATCGTCCCGACCCTCCGTCACGAGCGCCGCCTGTGGAACGAGGGGATGACTCGGGTCGCAGGCGTCGACGAGGTCGGCGTGGCGCCGACATCCGGAGCGGTCGTCGCGGCGGCGATCATCATGAAACCCGGCTGCCATCGGATTCCCGGCGTCCGCGATTCGAAGACGCTCTCGATGGCCCAGCGCGAGCGCCTCGCTCCGATCATCCGATCGCGGGCGATGGCCGTCGGAGTCGGTGCGGCGTCGGTCCGCGAGATCGACCAGCTGAACATCTACCACGCGACGCACCTCGCGATGCGACGGGCGATCGCCCGGCTCGGCGGCCACGAGCACGTCATCGTCGACGGCAATCGAATCGCCGGCTTCGAGGCGCTCGTCGGGCCGTATTCGAACGTCGTCGACGGCGACGCGAAGGTCTATTCGATCGCCTGTGCCTCGGTCGTGGCGAAGGTCGTCCGCGACCGGATGATGACCCGGCTCGCGGCCCGCTATCCGGGATACGGCTGGGAGCACAATCAGGGCTATGCCACCCGCGATCATCGTGAGGCGATCCGGCGGATGGGGCTGACGCCGTTCCACCGACGGTCGTTCCTCGCGCTCCAGCGGACACTTGCCGGCGACCAGCTCGACTTCGACCTCCTGGGCGATCCGGCCGCCGCGCCCGAGCTCCACGAATGGCTCGATCGCGAAGCGCTGCCGGTCATGGCCGATGACGCGATGCTCGACGGTCCGGACCTCGCCGCGCTCGACGCCTTCGAGCTTTCACCTATTCCCGGCTGAGCCGGCTGTTCAGCGGCCGAGGAACCGGCGCATCCCCGAGACGAGACCCGCCGCATAGCGATCCCGGCCGCGGTACGTCGTCATCAACCCTGCGTCCGTCGTGTTCTTCATGTTGCCGAGCTCGACCATGACGGTCGGAACGTCCGACATGTTCAACGTCCCGAGGTCCGTTCGGCTGATGATCCCGTTCGTCGCGTAGTAGTTGGCGACGCGGACACCGTTCGCGACGAGGCCGGCACGGATCGCGAGCGCGAGCGATGCCGAGCGCGTCCGGATGTCGTTCGTGTAACCCGGCACGAGACCGGGCTTCATGACGAAGAAGCCGTGGTACACGGTCG
>DATAQF010000265.1:0-12927 GCA_036264795.1 Candidatus Limnocylindrales bacterium
AGGCTCTCCCCGTGCACGACGCGAAAGCTGACGTCGCGCAGCGCCCAGAAGTGGGTGGGCCCCTCGCCCCGGCTGAGGAGGTTCCGGAAGGAGGTCCGAACCGTCGTCTGGCGCGTCAGGCGGAGGTTGTAGCGGACCCCGAGGCCCTGTGCATCGATCGCGTACGGCGGCTCCGCGGCCTTCCGAAGGACGTTGGGTTCGCTCACAGGACCTTCGCGAACGACGGCTCCACGCGCTTGAAGTAGAGCGTCGCGATGGCGACGAGCGCGCACGAGCCGAGGAGGAGGAGCCCGAGCGATCCCCATTGCGGCTGAGTGTCGTTGTAGATGACGTCGCGATACGACTCGAACAGCGTCGTCCACGGGTTGAGGGCGAACAGCGTCGACAGGAGGCCGTGATTGCTGTGCGTCACGTCCGAGTACTGGTACAGCGCAGGTGAGAGGTAGAACCACAATCGCAGCGCGTGTCGGGCGACGTTCGCGATATCCCGGAAGAACACGTTCGTCGCCGCCACGACGATCGCGACGCCCAGGCTGAACACGAATTGGACCACCGCGATGAACGGGATCAGGAGCATCGTCGCGCTGATCCGGTCGGAGTAGAAGAGGACCATCAGCGCGAACAGGGGGATGAGCCCGAACGCGAAGTTGACGACGCCGCCGAGGGTCGCGGACACGGGCAGGACGATCTTCGGGAACTTGACCTGCTTGATGATCCGCTCGCGCGACGTGACGGACATGATCCCGTCGTTCACCGCGGTCGCGAACCACTTCCACGGCAGGATCGCGCAGAAGACGAAGAGGGGATAGTCGGGCTTCTGGATCTTGAAGATGACCGAGACGAGCACGACGTAGACGGCCATCTGGAGGAGGGGATCGAGCAGCCACCAGACATTGCCCAGGATCGTGTCCGCGCCGTGCTTGTGGAGGTCGGCCCGGACCAGGTATCCGGTCAGCCGCCGTCGCGACCAGATCTCGCGGAGTCCCTCGCCGATCAGGCCCAGGGAACCGGGCCGACGGGCAGCCCGAAGCGGACGGGCGGTGGTGGTTGCCATCGGCCCGGAGGGTAGCACGGAGCCCCTGTCGACATGCCGATCGCGTACCCGCCGAGCGCCCGTCGCGCGCTCGGGGCGACGGCCCGTTCGTGCGCACGGCGGCATCGCCGGCGAGGTTGACCCATAATCCGCGGCGATGACACCGCCGCGTCCAGACCGCGCCGGAATCGGCCATGTGGTCCGCCGGCTGCGGACCGTCACGCGACTCGACGCGGTCCTTCGTCTGATCAGCACGCCGCGCTTCCGCGCGCCCGCGCCGTTGCCAGCGGACATGACCTCGGTCCTGCTGTACTCGCCGGCCAATCTCAACCAGGTGGACGGCTCCACGATCTGGGTCCGGAGCGCGACCGAATCACTGCTGGTCGACCCCGCCGTGCGGATCACGATGCCGCTGCGCTCGCCGATCCGGCGGGACGTGATCACGGGAGCCCTCGAGCGCCTGGGCCGCGTCGACCTCGTCGATCGACACCCCCGGATTGCCGGCCGCCCGCTCGGCCTCACGAACGCCAAGCTCCTGAATCTCGTCGAGCGCCTCGATCATTACCGGCATTTCGACGCGATCATCATCCGCTCGTTCGTGACCTGCCATCGAGCGACCGAATGGCCGGCGTTCCGGGGACGTCTCTGGAGCTGCTACATCCTCGAGCCCGAGCGCGACGTCGAGGATCCGGCCTACCGAACTGCCCTCGCCGAGATCGCCGATGCATCACGCTATGTCGTCGTCCAATCGGAGGCGATGCGCGAGCTCCTCGAATCGATCGTCCCCGCGGCGCGCGGCAAGACGATCCTGCTGCCACCCGGCATCCCCGGCGGCGAGCAGCCGCGGGCGCCCACGGATCGTCCCGTTCGGCGCCTGCTCTACACCGGCAAGTTCCATCCGTTCTACCCGCTCGAGCGGATGGTCGACTTCTTCCTGGAGCTGCGCCGCGACCTGCCCGACCTGGAGTTCCACGTCGCCGGCGACAAGATCATGGAGCAGCTCGACAACGCGGACTACGCGCCTCGAATCGGGCGGCTGCTCGCGGAGACGCCGGGCCTCACCTGGCACGGCTCGCTGTCGCGCGAGGCGACGATGGCCCTCCTCGCGGAAGGCGGTATCGCGCTCAACCTCTGGGACTACCGCTACGGTCCGCGGATGAACGATCTGGTCGTCTCGACCAAGCTCCTCGACTACGCGGCGGCGGCGGTGCCGATCGTCCTCACCCGGACGGTGACGCATGCCGACCTGCTCGGCGCCGACTATCCGCTCTTCGCCGACGAGATCGACGATGCGCTGCCGGCGCTGCGGCGTGTCCTGACCGACCCCGAGCTCTACCGGGCGGCGGCGGAGCGGGCGTACGCGGCGAGCCGCGCGTTCACCCCTGACGCCATCCACGAGCGGATCGCCCCGTATCTCGCCGAGGCGCGGGCGGCGAATCGAGCCGGGGATCGGTCGGCGGCCAGGGTGGCGGACCGCCAACCGCCGGCGGCGGCGTCCGCCTCGTAAGGCGGTCGGCTGCGGCAGTCGTGCCATCGCCCGTTGCGTCGCCGATCGGCTAGCCTTGCGCTCGAACGGAGGGCCTGTGACAGGACAACTGAGCGAGCCCGCGGTCGGCGCGGACCGGGCGGCCACCGACGAGCGGGTCGGCATCGTCGGACTCGGCTACGTCGGGCTGCCCCTCGCGATCTCGTTCACGGAGGCAGGTCTGACGGTGGAGGGCGTCGACGCAAATGCACCTCGGATCGACGAGCTCAACGATGGCCATTCCCCGATCGACGACATCGACGACGACCGCCTTCGAGCCGCGCTCGATCACGGCCTGACGGTCGTCGGTCCGGCCGACGCTGATCTCGCGGCGGCGGACGTGATCTTCGTGTGCGTCCCGACGCCGATCACGAAATCGAAGGATCCGGACCTCGGGCCGGTGCTGGCGGCCGCGGCGCTCATCGGCGCGCAGCTCCGCCGCGGCCAGCTGATCATCCTCCAGTCGACGACCTTTCCCGGCACGACGAACGGCCCGTTCCGCGAGGAGCTCGAGCGATCCGGGCTGATCGCCGGCCGCGACTTCGATCTCGCGTTCGCCCCGGAGCGCGTCAACCCGGGCGATCCGGCCTCCGCGTCGAAGGGCGTGCCGCGGCTCGTCGGGGCGACGTCGGCCGCCGCGACGCTCCGCGCCGCAGCCCTCCTTGCCCGGATCAACGACGACGTCCGGCAGCTCTCGTCCCCGGACGCGGCGGAGCTGGCCAAGCTCCTCGAGAACGTCTTCCGGAACGTGAACATCGCCCTCGTCAACCAGCTGGCGCTGCTCTGCGAGCGGATGGGGATCGACGTCTGGGAGGTCATCGATGCCGCCGCGACGAAGCCGTTCGGCTTCATGCGGTTCACGCCGGGTCCGGGCGTCGGCGGCCATTGCATCCCGGTCGACCCGTACTACCTCGCGTGGCGCGCCCGCGAGTTCGGGTTCGTCGACCGGTTCGTGGAGCTCGCCGGCGACATCAACCTCGCGATGCCACGCCACGTCGTGGATCTCGTCGGCGAGGCCCTGAACGATCGTGGCCGTGCCCTTCGGGGCGCCCGGGTCGGGGTGATCGGCGTCGCCTTCAAGCCGAACGTCCGGGACGCGCGCAACTCGCCCGCATCCGACGTCATCGCCGGTCTCCGCGCGCGGGGCGCGGCCGTCACGTATCACGACCCGCACGTGCCGACGTTCCGCGCGGCGGACGGCGAGCGGCTGGAGTCCTCGACCCTGGACGAGCTGCTCACCGGCAGCGATGCGATCGTCGTCGTGACCGCTCACCGCGAGGTCGACCTCGACCGCGTCTACCGCGATGCGGACTTGATCGTCGATACGGTCAACAGCTCGTCGGGGAGGGCGACCCGCGAGCGCCAGGTCCTTCGCCTGGGCGCCGGCTGGAGCCGCGGCTGAACCGCACGGACCGATCGGACCGACCGGTGGCGGATCGGCCGTGGCGACCGATCGCGATGATCGTCCACTCCTACTACGACGAGGATCCGCGGGTCCGCCGCGAGGCCGAGTCGCTCGTCGAGTCCGGTCATACGGTCGATGTCTTCGCCCTTCGACGCGAGGATGACGCGGCCGAAGCGGTCCTCGCCGGTGTCCACGTCCGCAGGCTGGGCGTCCAGCGCCATCAGGGCGCGGGCCTCGGCGTCTACCTCCGCGAGTACCTGTCGTTCCTCCTCCGGGCCGCCTGGGCGCTCACGAGCGCCCATCCCCGCCGGCGGTACGGCCTCGTCCAGGTCCACAGCCTGCCGGACTTCCTCGCATTCGCCGCGCTGCCGCTGCGGCTGGCCGGCATTCCGCTCGTGCTCGACCTCCACGAGGCGATGCCCGAGTTCTTCCGGAGCCGATTCCCGCGAGCGTCGAATCGTCTCGTCCATCGGCTCCTCCTCGTTCAGGAACGGCTCTCGATCGCGCTGGCCAGCGCCGTCCTGACGGTCAACGAGGCGATGGCGGCCCGCCTCGTCGATCTCGGGATCCCTGCCGACAAGGTCCACGTGATCGTCAACCGTCCGTCGCTCCGGCGGTTCGACCCGGCGCTCCATCCCGCACGGGCCTTCGGCGAGGACGGCACGATCCGGCTCGTCTACGCCGGGGCGCTCACACCGACCTACGAGCTCGACGTCGCACTCGACGCGATCGCCAGCCTCGCGACCTCCCGGCCCGACCTCCGGCTCCGCTTCGACGTCTACGGCCGCGGCGATGCCGAGCCGGCGCTGCGGGCACAGGCGGACCGCCTCGGGATCGCGGAGCACGTCCGGTTCCACGGCCGGATCCCGATCGAAGCCGTCCCCGAGGCTGTCGCCGCAGCGGACATCGGTCTCGCCCCGACGCGCCGCGACCGGTTCACCGACGTCAGCCTCTCGACGAAGGTCTTCGAGTACGGGGCGATGGGCAAGCCCGTCGTCGCCACCCGCCTGCCGCTCGTCGAGCGGACGTTCGCCGTCGGGACCATCCGCACCTACGAGGCGGGCGATGCCGGCTCGATGGCGGCCGCGATCGTTGCCGTGGTCGACGACCCGGGCCGGCGCGCCGCCGGCGTCGCGGCGACCCTCGCGATCGTTCGCGAGCGGTCGTGGGAGCACGAGGCCGCCGCCTACGTCGCCCTCGTCGAGGACCTCATCCGGCGATGAGCGCCGTTCGTCCGACGACCGGGCCCGCGAACGGGATCGATCGGCCGCGTACGGTACGATACCGGCCCGTCCGGCGCCTGCCGCCGCTCCAATATCCATTCGATCAGGACCGCATCACCCCATGACCATCCGAGTCAGGCCCGTCGACCGCGGGCGCACCAGCCGCGACCCGAACCGGCGGACGTTCTTCATGAACCTCGGGTTCGGGATCGCGACCGTCGTCGCGATCCTGATCCTCGTCATCGTCGGGACGACCACCTGGTACGGCGCCCATCTCGCGTCCGCCGCCACCGTCGACGGCCAGGCGATCACGAAGGACCAGTTCGCCGAGCGCGCCACCGTCGAGGCGTGGCGGCTCCAGCAGCAGGATTCGCGGATCCAGGCCGAGGTGGCGGCCGGCCGGCTCACGTCGGCCCAGGCCTCGTCACGAAGCACGCAGATCCAGAACCAGCTGAGCCAATCGACGTTCATCCCCGCGATCCTCGAGAAGCTGATCGACACGAAGATCCAGGCGAAGCTCGCCCAGGAGGCCGGGATCACGATCACGCCCGCTCAGATCGACCAGCGGATCCTCGACGAGAAGACACGCAAGGAAGAGCGCCACGCCTTCATGATCGCGGTCAAGCCCGCCGTCGACACGGGCGCGACGACGTCGACCGACGCCCAGAAAGCCGCCGCCAAGACCGCGGCGCAGGACGGCCTGGCCCAGATCAAGAGCGGCGCGAAGACCTGGGACGATGTCGCGAAGGCGATCTCGAACGACGCCTCCAAGACGACCGGCGGGGATATCGGCTGGATCGATACGACCGCATCGGAGGATGCGAACTGGCAGGCTGCCATCTTCAAGCTCGCTGCGAACGGGGTGACGGACGTCATCGAGGGTGTCGACGGCGTCTATCGGATCGGTCGAGTCACCGAGATTGCGCCCGCCCAGGTCGATCCGGCGTGGGATCAGAAGCTGGCCGACGCGAAGGTCAACCCGGCCGCATACCGGGCCGCGGTCGAGAGCGAGGCGATCCGCCAGGCGCTCGAGGACAAGGTCGTGGCCGACGCCTCTCAGTCCGGGCCGCAGCGGCACGTCGACGAGATCAAGATCGCGGCGCCCCAGTCGACGCCGCTCGACAAGGCCGTGAAGGTTCGCCACATCCTCTACTCGCCGAAGAGCGATCCCCAGGGCGCCAGCGCGCTCCCCTCCAACGACCCGAGCTGGGCGACGGCGCAGGCCGCTGCGCAGAAGGCCTACGACACGATCAAGGCCGATCCGAAGCAGTTCGACGCGATCGCCCGCAAGGAGAGCAACGAGACCTCGGCCCAGGGCGATGACGGGTCGGGCGGCAAGCTGCCGTACTTCGACCCGACCAGCCAGATCGACCAGGCCTTCGCGGACCAGATCTTCAAGGCCGGCCTGAAGCCCGGCGACCTCCTTCCGCCGTTCCGCAGCTCCTTCGGCTGGCACGTGGTCCAGATCATGTACTACCCGCCCGACGCGGACCAGATGAAGAAGATCAAGGATCAGATCGTCGCCGGCGGTGACTTCGCCCAGCTTGCGAAGGACAACTCGGATGGTTCCAAGGCGGGACTTGGCGGCGACATCGGCTGGGTCGCCAAGGGCCAGCTCGACGACCGGCTGACGGCGGCCATCTTCGCTGCCCCCGTCGGCGGCCTGACGGACGTCATCGACATCCCGAGCGACGGCCTGTACCTGTTCAAGGTGGTCGAGGAGAAGACGGCGGCACCCGATGCAACCCAGCTCGCGGCCATCAAGCAGAGCGCGTTCTCGAACTGGTACAAGTCGAAGAAGGATGCCGTGAAGGTCACCCGCGAGCTCCTCGGCGCGTAGCGGCTCGCCGAGGTGCTCGATGCGCTCGTCGCCGAGGCGCGCCTCCGCTGGGGTCTCGACCTCTCGGCCGGGCTCCAGGTGGTCGCCGCCGAGCGCCTGATCGGGACGCCGCTCGAGCCGTCGCGTCCCGCCCTCGTCGTTCCGCTGGCAACGCTCCGCTCGTCGGGAGGCGTCGCCGGGCAGCCGCTCCCCGGCCGCCACGGGCCGGGCGGCGACGATCCGCTCGCCGTCCTTCGACGCCTCTACCCGGCCGACCATCCCGTGGGGCGGTTCGGCGTGGCCGAACCGGGAACGATCGCGGATCTCGGCCCCGATGCCCTCTCGGGTTCGATCTACCTCGCGCCCGTCGCCCCGGAGCAGGCGATCGCGAGCCCCTGGGCCATGCCCTGGATCTCGGCGCGCCTTCGCCGTCCCGACGGCTGCCCGTGGGATCGCGAACAGACCCACGAGACGCTCCGCAACCACCTTCTGGAGGAGGCCTACGAGGTGTACGACGCGCTCGGCTCGGGCGCCACGCCGGCCCTTGCCGAGGAGCTCGGCGATCTCCTGCTCCAGGTCGTGCTCCATGCCCAGCTGGCCGCCGAGGAGGGTGTGTTCGACCTGACCGACGTGAACGCCGCGATTGCGGCGAAGATCGTCCGCCGCCACCCGCACGTCTTCGGCGACGCGGAGGCACGGACGGCGAGCGACGTGAACCGCCAGTGGGAGCGGATCAAGGCGGACGAGCGGAGGGAGGTCGCGGGTGACGTCGCCGACGGCGTGACTGCGAAGCCGGCGAGGGGCGCCCTCGACGGCGTGAGCCGGATCCTGCCCGCGCTCGCGGCCAGCCAGGAGATGCAGGAACGGGCGGCGAACATCGGCTACGAATGGCCGACCGTCGAGGGCGTCCTCGACAAGGTCCACGAGGAGATCGCCGAGCTCCGTGCAGCCTCGACTCCTGCCGAGCAGGCCGAGGAGTACGGTGATCTCCTGTTCGTCCTCGTGAACGTGGCTCGCTGGCAGGGCATCGAGGCCGAGGCTGCCCTCCGCGCCGCGAATGACAAGTTTCGCCGCCGCTTCGCAAGTGTCGAGCGGCAGGCGACGGAACGAGGCGTGGCCCTGAAGGATCTCGACTTCGCCGCGCTCGACGCCCTGTGGGATGCCGCGAAGGCCGAAGAGAAGGAGATCGCGCGATGATCGGCAACCGACCCAGCGTCCGCGCGGACGGACGCGTCCCCACCCAGCTTCGGCCGGTCAGCTTCACGCTCGGCGTCCAGAAGTGGGCCGAGGGATCGTGCATCGTCCGCTTCGGCGACACGCAGGTCCTGTGTGCGGCGACGATCGCCGATCGGGTGCCGCCGCATCTTCGCGGCAAGGGCACCGGTTGGGTGACCGCCGAGTACTCGATGTTGCCGCGGGCCACGGCCGAGCGAACCGATCGCGAATCGGTCAAGGGCAAGCTCGGCGGCCGGACTCACGAGATCCAGCGGCTCATCGGGCGATCCCTTCGCGATGCGGTCGATCTCACGAAGCTCGGCGAGCGCACGATCACCGTCGACTGCGACGTCCTGCAGGCGGACGGCGGAACGCGGACGGCGTCGATCACCGGCGGCTACGTGGCGCTCGCGGCCGCGATGATCACGTACGGCATGGATCGCCACCTCGTCGCGAAGGTCGCCGCGATCAGCGTCGGGCTCGTCGACGGCGCGCCGCTGCTCGACCTCGACTACAGCGAGGACTCGCGGGCCGACGTCGACTTCAACGTCGTCGGGACGGACGCCGGCACGTTCGTCGAGGTCCAGGGCACGGCCGAGGGGCGGCCGTTCGACCGAGCGGCGATGGACGGGCTGATGGACCTCGCCACCTCCGGGCTCGAATCCCTGTTCCACGCTCAGACCCAGATCCTCGCCACCGTCAAGCGGTGATCGCGCGACCCTGTTCGTCCGGCGCCCGGCCGGCGGCACGATGACGATGCGCCCCAGGCTGCTGATCGCGACCCACTCCGCGCACAAGCTCGCCGAGCTCCGCGAGCTGCTCCAGCTCGAACGAGCCGAGCTCGTCAGCCTCGATGACCTCGGGATCTCCGACGAACCGGACGAAACGGGCACGACGTTCGAGACGAACGCCCGGATCAAGGCCCGCTTCGGCGCCAGGCGCACGGGGCTGCCGACCGTCGCCGACGATTCGGGTCTCGAGGTCGAAGCCCTGGGGGGCGGACCCGGGGTCCTGACGCGACGCTACGCGGGACCGAATGCGAGCGACTCGGACAACAACCAGAAGCTCCTCGCGGCTCTCGATCGACTCCCGCCGGATCGCCGTGCGGCGCGGTACGTGTGCGTCCTCGCCGTCGCGCTGCCCACAGCCGGAGCCAGCCCACGCGCCGCCGTCCCGATCCGCACCGTTCGCGGCACGACCCGTGGCCGGATCGCGACGGAGCCGCGCGGGACGGGCGGGTTCGGCTACGACCCGATCTTCGAGCCCGAGGGCGAGCCGCCCGGCGGGCGAACCTTCGGCCAGTGGACGGCGGCGGAGAAGCACGCCGTCTCCCACCGCGGCCGGGCGGCCCGCCGGATGACCCCGATCCTTCGTGAGCTCGGCTTCTGAGGTGGAGGTGGACGCCATCCCGAGGCTGCGCTCGATCTGTGTCTTCTGCGGTGCGAGCAGCGGCAGGGATCCGCGCTACGCGGCCGCCGCGGCCGCCGTCGGGGAGCGCCTGGCGAACCTTGGGATCCAGCTCGTGTACGGCGGCGGCCGTCTCGGGCTGATGGGGGCGGTCGCGGACGCGGCCCTGGCCGGCGGCGGTCGAGTCGTCGGCGTCATCCCGCGTGGCCTGGTCGACCGCGAGCTCGCCCACGCCGGCATCAGCGAGATGCGGATCGTCGAGACGCTGCACGAGCGGAAAGCCGTGATGGCGGAGCTGTCGGACGCGTTCCTCACCCTGCCGGGCGGCCTCGGCACGCTGGAAGAGCTCGCCGAGGTCCTGAGCTGGGCGCAGCTCGACCTCCACGCGAAGCCCGTCGGCATCCTCGATGTCGATGGATACTTCGCCCGGCTCGAGTCGTTCCTCGACCATGCCGTCACCGAAGGGTTCGTCGCCGAGCGGCATCGGCGGCTCCTGCTCGTCGACACGAGCCTCGATCGCCTGCTCGTCGCCTTCCGTTCGTGGCAGGCGCCGATCGGGAAATACGAGCCGTCCGCACCGATCGAGGGGCCTCGTCCCTGAGCGCCTCGATCAGGGTGCGATCGAAGGCGATGCCGCGGGCCGGCCGCTCGGGACGGGCCAGACGGGACGCTGGCCCGGCGGGCCGAAGACGACCTTCGCCATCGCCGCGATCCGGCTCGGGACGGGCACGAACGTCGAGCCGTACTGGGATGACGAGCTTCCCGCCTTGATCATCGGCCCGCTGACCACGACGCGTGTCGTCGCGGAGGAATCGATCTGCTCGGCGAGGGCCGCGAGCTCGGGCAGCCGATCCGCGGGCAGGTCGGTCCGAATCGCCCCGCCGATCGCGCTGAGGAGCTCGGGCAGGCTGAGAAGCGCACCGGCCTGAACCGTTCGGTCGCGGAGCGCCACGAGCACGTCCTGCTGGCGCGCGGCGCGGGTGAAGTCGCTCTCCCCGGTCGACTTGCGGATCCGGGCGTAGGCCAGTGCATTGGCCCCGTCGAGATGGTGGAGGCCGGGCTCGATCGACCAGCCCGGCCCGACCCCGAACCCGCCGTAGTTCGGATCGGACAGGGGCCTCGTGACCTTCATCTCGACCCCGCCGACCGCATCGACCATCTTCACGAACCCACGCAGGTCGGCTGTCGCGTAGTAGTGGATCGGGATCCCGAGGAGGGCGCCGATCGCGCGCTCGAGCGCGTGCACGCCGCCGCCCGGAAAGTCCGCCGGATGGCGGTCGGCCCAGCTCATCAGCGAGTTGATCTTCGGGGCGAAGACGTTGCCGTCACCGAGCGGCACGTTCGCAAGATCCCGCGGCACCGACACCATCGAGACGGTCCGCCCGACCGGATCGAGGGATACGACGATCAGGGAGTCGCTGAGCGCCTCGGTCCGGCCCGGGCCGGCATCGATGCCGGCGAGGAGGACATTGATCCGCTCGTGTGCGGCCGGCGAGGGCGCAGCCGGTGCCGACGCGCCGGAGCCCGAGAAGACGCTGGCAAAGGTTGCCTGTGCCGTCGAGCCGTAGCTCCACGCGGCAACGTGTGGCGCCGCCGTCAGCAGCAGGATGACGACCAGGCCGACGACGCCGGCAAGCCCGGGGCGCAGCGGGTAGCGGCGGTCACCGAACGCGTGGAGCACCGCCGCGACGCGCCAGATCAGGACGACGACGTTCAGGACCAGGAGAAGCCCGAGGACCGACGGGGCGATGACCTTGGCCAGGAGCATCGTCGGGCGATCCGAGTGGACGATGATCCACGTGGCGAGCAGGGCCAGGAGCGCCGGGACGCCGAGGATCGCCGCGGCTCGGATCCGGCCGTTCAGGAGCTGGCCGGCACCGGGGAGGATGGCCGACAGCAGGCCCGCGAGAAGCCTTCGACCGTCGGTCGGCCGGCGGTCCGGCTCGACTCGTCGCGCGTGATCGAAGTCGGTCGGACGTCGAGGGGGTGGCTGCCGCATCGTGCGGTGCCGCTCCGTTCGCTCGGCCATCGGCGCGAGTCTAGCAGCGGCTGCCGTCCGCCGGGCATTGGCGACGCCGGGCGATCGATGAGCCTGCCAGTGATCGCCCGGCGTCGGTTCCTGTGACGCGCAAGGTCAGGCGACTGTTCCGCCGGCCGGTTCCGCGGTCGTGGCTCCGTCTCGTCGCCGGCGACGGCCGACCCCGAACCCCCCGAGCCACCGACGGACGATCGGCAGCCAGACGACGCCGGCCGACAGCTGGGCGAGGACCGCGAGGATCAGGAGCAGGCCGGGCACGCCCATCGCGAAGGCCGGCACCGCCCAGTCGAGGCCGCCGAACGTGCCGACGCCGAAGTCGATCAGGCCGAATGGCGCGGCGCCGCCGACGGTGACGTCGAGCCCGCCCGTCGCAGCCGGCCCACCGGGTCCGCCCGGTCCTGCGCCGGACCCCGCTGTTCCGGAGCCGATCACGGCCGGGTCGCCGCTCGGCGTTGCCGGCGGCAAGGGGCCCTGTCCTGTCTGCGTGGCGGGCGGCGGACCCGACGACGTGCCGAGGGTGGGACCGGATGTCGGCGTGGACGTTGGAAGCCCGCTGCCGGGAAGGGTCGGGACGGGAACCGAGATCGTCGGCGTCGCGCCCGGTACGAACACGGGTAGCGTCGGGACGGGCAGGGTCGGGAGCGGCAGGCTGGGAAACGTGATCGGGACCGGCGTCGGGGTGGGAGTCGGCCGTGGTGTCGGCACGGACGTCGGCACCGGCGTGACCACGGGCGTCGGGCGCGCTGTCGGGGCGGGTGTCGGCACCGGCGTTGGAGCCGGCGTCGGTGCCGGCGTGGGCGGCGGTGTCGGCGCGGGGGTCGGTGCCGGGGTGGGCGTCGGTGCCGGCGTCGGGGTCGGCGTCGGGGCGGGCGCGGACACCTGGATCGTGACGGTGGCCTGGGCGGTCGCGATGCCGTCCGACACCTGGTAGGTGAACGTGCGCGGTCCGGTGAAGGATCCGCCCGAGGTGAACGTGAAGCCGCCGTTCGAGGACAGCGACAGGGACCCGTTGCCGCTGCCGCTCACGATGCTCGCTGTCAGTGCATCCCCATCGGCGTCGTGGTCATTTGCGAGCACGCCGGGCGCGGGCACGGTCAGGGTGACGGCGGTCGTTGCCGCGTACGCGTCGTTGACCGCGACGGGTGTCGCGTTCTTGATCGTGATCGTCACGGTCGTGGCGGTCGTGAGGAGCCCGCTCGGCTTGTAGTGGAAGACGTCGGTGCCGAGATATCCCGCGTTCGGCGTGTACGTGTAACCGCCGT
>DATAQF010000273.1:0-11770 GCA_036264795.1 Candidatus Limnocylindrales bacterium
TACGAGGGGCTTCAGTACGTCTGCGACCACGTTCCCGACACGCATGTCGCCTACATCGAGCTGGTGCCCGAAGGCGCCACCTCCGAGCAGGTCTTCCGGAGCCTCGCCCGGAAGGGCTTCAACTTCATCATCGGGACCTCCTTCGGTTACATGGACCCGATGGCGACGGTCGCCGAGGAATTCCCCGACATCACGTTCCTCCACCTGACGGGATACAAGTCGAACGGCAAGAACTTCGGCAACTTCTTCGGCGCGATGGAGGACTTCAAGTACCTCGCCGGCATGCTCGCCGGGTCGCGGGCCAAGAAGGACGGCAATCCGAAGGTCGGCTACATGGCGACGTTCCCGATCCCGGAGGAGCTGCGGCTCGGCAACGCGATCACTCGCGGCGTCAAGGTCACGTGTCCGGAGTGCTCGGTCGACGTCCGGTTCATCAACACCTGGCACGACCCGCAGAAGGAGCGCGACGGCGCGGCGTCGCTGTTCGACGCCGGCGCCCAGGTCGTGTTCACGGGCGCCGACACGGGTGCCGTCGCCGACGTCGCGGCGGAGAAGAAGAAGTGGGCGGTCACCTACGACCATCCGGCTTCCTGCAACAACGACGCCTGCCTCACGGCTCCCTATTGGATCTGGGGGCCGGAATACACCCGGATCGCCCTCCAGGTGAAGGACAAGAAGTACAAGGCCGGCTACGAGTACTTCGATGCCGATTCGAAGGCGATGGCCCTGCTCGGCTTCATGGAAGGCCAGACCCCGAAGAAGGGCATCGCGGACCTTCCGGCGGCCGACGTCCAGATGGTCAAGGACACCCTCGGCAAGATGCTCGGTGGCACGTTCGGGCGGTTCGACGTCTTCGCCGGACCGATCAAGGACAACACCGGCAAGACGCTCCTGCCGGCCGGCCAGAAGCTGAAGCAATCGGATCTCGACCAGTTCCCGCCCGGCGCCTCGGGCTCCGAGTGCTCGGTCTGCATGTACTGGTGGAACGACGGGATCACCGTCCCGCTTCCGAAGGTGTAGCAGCGGGATCCGAGGCCCGCGGCCGGATGGCCGCGGGCCTCCCCATCTCCGTCACGAGAAGCCCCTCCCGATGACCGCGGTTGCCGCCCCGCCCCTCGCCATCGAAGCGCGCGGGATCGTCAAGACCTTTCCCGGCGTCGTCGCCAACGACCGGGTCGACTTCGACCTGCGGCAGGGCGAGGTCCATGCCCTGCTCGGCGAGAACGGCGCCGGCAAGAGCACGCTCATGAACATCCTCGCCGGGCTCGATCGACCCGATGCCGGTGAGGTGCTCGTCGACGGCACCCCGGTCAGCTTCGGCTCGCCCCGCGAGGCAATCGCGGCCGGGCTCGGCATGGTCCACCAGCATTTCACGCTCGTCCCGAGCCAGACGGTCACCGAGAACATCCTGCTGGGACTGGATCGGCCGCGGTTCCTCCTCCGCGAACGGCAGTCCGAAGCCGAGGTCGCGGCCCTCGCCGCACGATTCGGCATGCGGGTCGACCCTCGGGCCCGCATCTGGCAGCTCTCCGTGGGCGAGCAGCAGCGGGTCGAGATCCTGAAGATGCTCCATCGCGGCGCCCGGATCCTCATCATGGACGAGCCCACCGCGGTCCTCGCCCCGCAGGAGGCGGACGACCTCTTCGCGACGCTCCGCTCGATGACCCGCGAAGGCAGGAGCGTCGTCTTCATCAGCCACAAGCTCGGTGAGGTGCTCGCGATCGCGGATCGGGTGACCGTCATGCGGCGGGGCGTCGTCACGGCCGCGGGCCTGCCGACGGCCGGCGCGACGAAGGCGGACCTGGCTCGGCTCATGGTCGGACGATCCGTGCTCGAGTCGCTCGATCGAACCGAGTTCCGACCCGGACCGGTCGTGCTGTCGGTCGATGGCGTGAGCGCGACGAACGACCGCGGCCTGCCGGCTCCGCGGGGCGTGTCGCTCGACGTGCGGGCGGGCGAGATCGTCGGCATCGCGGCCGTGGCCGGGAATGGCCAGAGCGAGCTCGCTGAGGTGATCACCGGACTGCGACCCTGCTCCGGCTCGATCCGCATCGGTGGGACGCCCGTCGCGAACGAGTCGGTCGGATCGGTCATCGCCCATCGCGTCGCACACGTCCCGGAGGACCGGTCGGCGGTCGGGAGCGCGCCGAACCTGTCGCTCACCGACAACCTGATCATGAAGCGCTATCGCGAGGCGCCGGTCGCCCGCGGCTGGCTCATGGACGACGCCGCGGCCCGAGGGATCGCGTCCCGTCTGAAGGACGACTACGCGATCTCGTCGCCGTCGATCGACACCCCGGTTCGCCTCCTCTCGGGTGGCAACCTGCAGCGGCTGATCCTCGCCCGTGAGATCGAGACGAAGCCGGGGCTGCTGATCGCCGTCCAGCCCACACGAGGCCTGGACGTCGGCGCGATCGAGGCGGTCCATCGGCTCCTGCTCGGGCTCCGGGAGAAGGGCGCGGCGATCCTTCTGATCTCCGAGGAGCTCGACGAGATCCTCGCCCTGGCGGATCGGGTGGACGTGATCTACGAGGGGCGGGTCGTCGGATCATTTCCCGCCGCCGACGCCGACGTCCACCGGATCGGGCTGCTGATGACGGGCGGCGCCGACGAACCGGAGCCCGCGATCCCGTGAGGATCCGCCTGGAGCCGCGGGTCGATCCGGCTCGGTGGCTGTCCGCCGCTGCGACGATCGGTGCCGTGATCGTCGCATTGGTCATCTCGGGCGCGATCATCGCGTTCGTCGGCGGCGATCCGATCCTCTCGTACCTCCACATCCTCAATGCATCGTTCGGCAGCGTCGGTGTCCTCAGCGACACCCTCGTGACGGCCACGCCGCTGATCCTCACCGGCCTCGCCTGCGCCCTCGCCTTCCGGATGCGTCTCTGGAACATCGGAGCCGAGGGCCAGTTCCTTCTGGGCGCCTGGGGCGCGAGCGCCGTCGTGCTGGCGGGGCTGCTGCCGCCGGGCACGCCGGCGATCGTCTACCTGCCGCTGATGGCCGTCGCCGGCATGCTGGCCGGCGCGTTCTGGGGACTGATCCCGGGCCTCCTCCGGGCGCGGCTCGGTGTCAACGAGATCATCTCCACCCTGATGCTCAACTATGTCGCCCTGTTCTGGCTCCAGTTCTGGGTCTTCGGACCGTGGAGCGAGAGCGGGTTCCAGCAGACGAAGGCGTTTCCCCGCGAGGCCTGGCTGCCGCGCCTGAGCGATTTCTCCGCGGCCGTGCCGGGGCTCGGTGGACTCACCGTCCATCTCGGGCTCGTGTTCGGGCTCATCGCTGCCGGGATCCTCTGGCTGATCCTCGAGCGATCGCGATGGGGCTACGAGATCCGACTGATCGGCGACAGCCCGCGGGCCGCTCGGTACGCCGGCATCGACATCGCCCGGAACGTGATCGTCGTCTTCGCCGTGTCGGGAGCGCTCGCCGGGCTCGCCGGGATGAGCGAGGTGGCGGGCTCCGTCCACCGGCTCCAGGACCGGATCTCGCCGGGCTATGGCTTCACCGCCATCATCATCGCGTACCTCGCGAAGTTCCATCCCGGGCGGGTGGTCATCGCGGCGATCCTCTTCGGGGCCCTGATCCTGGCGGGCCGCGAGATCCAGCCTTCAGGCGTGCCGGCGATGATCCAGGGGATCATCCTCTTCGCGCTGATCGTGGCCGACACGCTCGTCCGGTACCGGCTCCGGTTCGAGGGCCGGGCGCCGGCGGCACCCGCACCGACCCCGCCCCCGGGCGCGACGGCTTCCGGGGCCGGCGGACCGGCCGGCTGATGGATCTGACCCTCGTCCTCGCCGCGGGTGTCGCGGCCGGGACCGTCCTGCTGTTCGCCGCCGTCGGCGAGATCTTCGCCGAGCGGGCCGGCGTCCTGAACCTCGGCGTCGAGGGGATGATGCTCATGGGCGCCGTGGCGGGATTCTCGACGTCGGTGTCGACCGGCAACCCGTGGCTCGGACTGATCGTCGCGATGGTCGTCGGAGGGCTCGTCGCACTCCTCCATGCCGTTGTCACGATCCACCTTCGGGCCGACCAGGTCGTCAGCGGCCTCGCGCTCACCTTCCTCGGAACGGGCCTCGCGCGGGTCCTCGGCGAGGGACTCACGAACCGACCGGCCGCCACTCTGCCCCACGTCACGATCCCCATCCTCGCGGAGATTCCCCTGGCCGGCCCGATCCTGTTCCGCGACCAGAGCGTTCTCGTCTACCTCGGATTCCTGCTCGTGCCACTCGCCTGGTTCTGGATCGAACGGACCCGACCCGGTCTCCACCTGCGGGCAGTCGGCGAACACCCCGCGGCAGCCGACGCCCAGGGAATCGGCGTCTACCGGCTGCGCTACGCCTACGTCGTCCTGGGCGGGGTGCTGGCCGGGCTTGCCGGCGCCGCGATCACGCTCGCGATCTCGCCTGGGTGGTTCGGCGACCAGACGGTCAACGGCCGCGGCTGGATCGCGGTCGGGCTCGTCATCTTCGCCCGGTGGAACCCGATCCGGGCGGCGATCGGAGCGTATCTGTTCGGCGCGATCTTCCGGTTCATCATCGACGTCCAGGGCGTCCACTCGATCCTCGGCATCGAGAACCCGTTCCTCGCCGGGCGATCGTCGACGTTCTTCCTCGAGATGCTGCCGTACCTCTTCGTGGTGGTCGTCGTGATCCTCGGCTCGCGCTCGGCGACGCGGCAGCGGATCGGGGCGCCGGCGGCGCTGGGCATCCCCTACGTTCGTGGCGAGCGCGGGGTCTGAGAGTCGATCGCGCCGACCGCGCTCGATCGACGCGCGGGACGGTCAGCCTTCGGCGTCGGTCTCCGGCGAACGCCGGCGGGCCGGCTCCGGATCCGCATCGAGGCCCTGGAGCTCCATCTGGACGAACCCGCTCGTATCGAACTCGAGCTGACGGGCGCCCCGGACCGGCTCGCCGTCCTCGGTCGTGAGCGGGGCGTACTCGATGATCACCCGCTCGTCGCCCTGGACGAGGCTGTAGACGAGGAGCTGATCCGGGCGGGTGTCGAACTCGAGGTGCTCGAATGAGTCGACGTTCAACGTGATCGAGATCGGGGTGAAGTACGTCGAGGTCTCGGGATCGTCGACGACGATCCGCTCGACCCAGCCCGTGCCATGCGCGATGAGCTCGCGACCGCGCTGGTAGCGGTAGGAGACCGTCTGCTTCAGGAGCGGCCGGAGGATGTTCTGCATGTCGACCCGGCTCGAGACGAGACCCTGGTTGACGAAGAACTTCGCGGTCGGCGCGGTCGACACGGCGGACGCTCCTCGAGCGATCGGGGGCGACGGTGGGCGGGTCGATGGTACCGCAGTCGGCGCCGTCCGAACGACCCTCCGGCGACCGCCGTCAGGGGGCGACGACCTTGATCCGGCTGTACGCGCTCCCGTCCCCCTGGAGGCATTCGCTCTGCCACCGCGGGCCGAACTCGACCATGTAGTCGCCGGCAGCGAGGGGCGCCGACACGGAGATCGACCCGTCGCTCCGCACCCGCGTCGGCAGCTCCGTGCCCCGTTGCGGCGAGGCGCCCATTCCGCCCGTAAAGCTGACTGTCGACCATGGGACGACGCGAACCGTCGACGATACGAGCGTGAGTCCATCCCCGCGGAGGAGGATGCGGGTGCTCGGCGCGACCTTCACCGCGATCTCGTTCGGCGTGAGCCCGAGGCCCGCGGGGATCACGTCGTCCGCGCCGTAGCTCCCGTTGCGCATGGCGATGCCGGCCGTGGCGAACTCGATCGTGGCGCCCCCGAAGTGGAGCATGTCCGGGACCTCGCCTCGATGACCGAGCAACCCGAGACGGCCGGTCCCGCAGCCGGGCCCCGCGGCCCCGTCGACTCCGTCGGTGCTCGGCTCGGGGCTGGCCGGCTCCGCGCTCGGGGACGGCTCGAGGCTCACCGACGGGTTGGCCGGCGCGACCGCGGCCGAACCGCTCGGTTCGATGGACGCGACCGCTGAACCGGGCGGCGCGCCGACGGAGCAGGCTGCAACGAGCAGCTCGGCGATCATCACGACGAGGATGGGACGACTCGATCCTGGTGCGTTCACCGACCTCTCCCCTCGGATGAGTGGCGCTGGCATGATCGGGAATGGGGTACGGGGCGGCCGTGGGACGGACGACCAGCGCCGCGTGCAACGCCCCGTATCATCCCGGCATGCTCCTCGCGGTGGACATCGGCAACACGAACGTCACGGTCGGGCTGTTCCGGAACGGCTCGCTCGTGGCAACTCGTCGTGCGACGACCCACCCCCGCTCGTCGGCGGATGAGCTCGAGCACCTCCTCGATGCGCTGCTGCGTCTCGACGACGCCTCCTTCGCGGACGTCTCGGCGATCAGCGCCTGCTCCGTGGTGCCGGGTCTGACGGCCGGGCTGGAAGCCGTTGCGGCTCGTCGCGAGCGGCCGCTCCTCGTCGCCGCCGCCGGGACGGTGCCGCTGGCAATCCGTGTCGAGCGCCCGGCCGAGGTGGGAGCCGACCGGCTCGTCAACGCGCTGGCGGCGGCCAGGATCCACGGCACACCGGCGATCGTCGTGGACTTCGGGACGGCGACGACGCTCGACTGCGTCGCCGCCGACGGCGCCTACGTGGGTGGTGCCATCGCCCCGGGCCTCGAGCTGGGTCTCGAGGCACTCGCCGCGCGAACCGCAAAGCTGCCCCGCATCGAGCTGCGCGCCCCCGATCGGGCGATCGGTCGTGACACCGTCAGTGCCATGCAGTCCGGGACGGTCTTCGGCTATCAGGCGCTGGCCGCCGGGCTCATCGTCCGGGTGCGGGGCGAGCTGGCGGAGGCAGCCGCGGTCGAGCCGCGTGACGTCCGGGTCATCCTGACAGGCGGGCTGTCGGCCGCCCCGTGGGCCCGGATGATCGAAGGGGTGGACGCGATCGATCCGGACCTCACCCTGAAGGGTCTTGCGATCCTTCACGCGGAGGTGAGCGGCGGTCAGCCGCTCGAGCTGGGTCTTTCCGGATGAGCAAGTCCCGCAAGGCGCCCAAGGTCACCGATTCGGCGCGTCTCACCGGCCGGCTCATCGCGGTCGGGGTGACCGGCTCGATCGCCGCCTACAAGGCCGTCGAGCTCGTGCGCCGCCTTCGGGATGAGGGAGCGGACGTCGTCGTCCTGATGACCCCGTCGGCGACCCGTTTCGTCGGTGAGCTCACCTTCGCTGCGCTGACCCGCCACCCCGTGGAGACAGACGTGGGCGGGCTGCTCCCCGACCAGCGGATCGGGCACATCGTCGTGGCCGACAGCGCGGACGCGATCGTCGTCGCGCCCGCGACCGCCCACTGGCTCGCGTCGATGGCAACAGGGCTCGCCGGCGACGCCGTCACCGCCGCCTGCCTTGCGACATCGGCACCGGTCGTCGTCGCACCGGCGATGGATGGCGAGATGTACGGCCATCCCGCGACGCGCGCCAACGTCGCGCATCTGCGGGACGACTTCCATTACCGGATCGTCGAACCGGAGGCCGGGCCGCTCGCCAGCGGCCAGAGCGGTCAGGGCCGCCTCGCGGAGACCTCCGTCATCGTCGACGCCGTGGCGGCCGCGGTCGCGGGCCAGCCGATCCGAGCGCCAGGTTCGAGCGAGCGCCCGCCGCTCACCGAGGCGCCGCGCGATGCGGATCTCGACCAGCGCCGCATCGTCGTCACGGCCGGCGGAACGGCAGAGCCGATCGACCCCGTTCGCTACATCGGCAATCGGTCCACCGGGAAGATGGGCGTGGCGATCGCCAACGCTGCGCTGGCTCGTGGCGCACGGGTCACGCTGATTCTCGGGCACATCGCCGTCGAGGTTCCGAGCGACCCGAGAGCGGATGTCCTGCATGTGGAGACGGCGGCGGAGATGCGGGAGGCGGTCATCGACGCCATCGCCGGCAGCGACGCCCTCGTCATGGCCGCGGCCGTCGCCGATTTCCGGCCGCGCAAGGTCTCCCGCACGAAGCTCGAGCGCGGCGATGGCTTGACGCTCGAGCTCGAGCCCACGGAGGACATCCTGGCCGCGGTTTCGGCGGCGCTCGCGACACCGGCCATGCCATCGCGCCGGCCGGTGCTCGTCGGCTTCGCCGCGGAGACGGGAACCCTCGACCGGGCACCGAAGAAGCTCCGCCGGAAGGGCGTGGACCTGCTCGTGGCGAACGACGTCAGCGAAGCCGGCTCGGGCTTCGGCACCGACACGAACCGGGTCACGATTCTCGCCGCCGACGGATCTCGCGAGGCGCTCCCCCTCCTCTCGAAGCGCGAGGTCGCGGAGCGCATCCTCGATCGGGTGGCGGCCGCGCTGGACGAGCGTGACGGCGCCGCGCAGACTGACCGGGTGATGCAGGAGAGCCGAACGTGAGTGCCAGTTCCGAGTCCGTTCGCCGGCTGACCGTCGGGGACATCGCCAAGCTCCATGCCGACGGGCAGCACATCGCGATGTTGACCGCCTACGACTACCCGACCGCGAAGCTCCTCGACGAGGCCGGCATCCCGATCCTTCTCGTGGGCGATTCGCTCGGGCGGGCGGTCCTGGGCTACGAGAACGAGATCCCGGTCTCGATGACGGACATGCTCCACCACACGGCGGCCGTCGCTCGCGGCGCGCGACACGCCCTTGTCGTGGGGGACATGCCGTTCCTGTCCTACTCGACGCCCGAAACCGCGGTTGCCAACGCGGGGCGGTTCCTGGCCGAGGCGGGCGCCCAGGCCGTGAAGATCGAGGGCGGGGTCCGCAGCGGTCGGACGATGGAAGCGATCGTCAAGGCCGGGATCCCGGTCATGGGCCATATCGGCTGGACGCCGCAGGCCGCCAACGCCGCGGGCAAGGTCCGCGTCCTCGGCAAGAGCCGGGACCAGGCGCGGGCGCTCCTCCACGACGCGCTTGCCGTCCAGGAAGCCGGGGCGTTCTCGATCGTTCTCGAGCTCGTGCCCGAGCAGCTCGCCGCCGCGATCACCGAACGGCTCCGGATCCCGACGATCGGCATCGGGGCGGGCGCCGGCTGCAGCGGCCAGGTCCAGGTCCTGACCGATCTGCTCGGGCTGGATTCGTGGCATCCGAGGCATGCGAAGCCATACGCGGATCTGCGAGGAACGATCCTCGCCGCGGCCCGCGCGTACGCCGAAGACGTCGTCGCCGGCGCGTTCCCCGGCCCCGAGCAGACGGTCCGCATGGACGATGCGATCCTCGACGAGGTGCTCGGGCGAACCGAGTCCGATCTCGAGATGGAGACAATCCCCGGCGGGATTCCCCTCGATCGCGACCTCTAGCGCGGACGGGCCCGGGTGAAGGTCCTCCGAACGCGGTCCGAGCTTCGCGACGCGCTCGCCGAGGCTGCCCGGCCCCTTGGGCTCGTGCCGACGATGGGCTGGCTGCACGCCGGGCACCGTTCACTCATGCAGCGCGCCCGCGCGGACAACGCGACGACGATCGCTTCGATCTTCGTCAACCCACGCCAGTTCAACGAAGCCGCCGACTACCAGCGGTACCCACGGGACGAGACCCGAGACCTCGCGATCTGCGAGGAGGAGGGACTGGACTTCGTGTTCGTCCCGGGTGTCGAGGAGATCTACCCACCGGGCTTCGATACGACGGTCTCGGTCGGCGCGGTGGCGCAGCCGCTCGAGGGCGCCGCTCGGCCGGGGCATTTCGAGGGGGTCGCGACCGTCGTTGCGATCCTCTTCAACCTGATCGCCGCGGAGCGCGCGTACTTCGGCCAGAAGGACGCTCAGCAGGTCCTCGTCATTCGCCAGATGGCCCGCGACCTTGCGATCCCGATCGAGGTGATCGCGTGTCCGACCGTCCGGGAGCCGGACGGTCTCGCGCTCTCCTCGCGAAACGTCCATCTCTCACCGGACGAGCGCGCGGCGGCGCCGGTCCTGCGGCGAGCGCTGACCGCCGCGCGGGATCGATGGGGGGAGGGCGAACGATCGGGCGACGCTCTTCGGGCCGTCATGTGGGAGGTGCTCTCGGCGGAGCCGCTCGCGACCCCGGCCTACGTGAGCGTCGCGGATGGGGAGACGCTCGCAGAGCTGGATCGGGTCCCCGTTGACGGCGCGCCGGCCGTGCTATCGCTCGCGGTCCGTTTCGGAGCGACCCGCTTGATCGACAACGAGATCCTCGCCTAAGGGGTTCGCCGCTCGATCGTTCAGGGGAATCATCGCTCGCCGCGTCGGCCGACCGCCGATAGGGTCGCGGCATGAACGAAGATCCGCAACGCCACTCCGCCCGGAACGCGACGGTTGTCGTCGCGCTGCTGCTGATCGGAGTCGTCGGCCTCCTGCTATACGGCGGCGGCCAGACGCCGAGGATCCTCTCGACCGTCGGCTCCGCGGTCGGCCCCGTGAGCAACGGGGGCTCGAGCGACGGCTCGACCTCGCAGGGCACGGGCGGCTCCGGTGATGCGGCGGGCGCGGGCGGCACGGCGACCGGAGGCACCCAGGTCGCCGATGCGGCGGTCGGCGTTCCGACGCTGCTGATCGTCCGGACGGGGACGCTCGAGCTCGAGGTCGCGTCGATCGCTCCGGCGGTCGCCGCGGCGAGCTCGGTCGTGAGCGGCGCGGGCGGCTACGTCAGCGGCTCCGACGAGGCGGCCGCCGGCGACAGGGACAGCGCGACGGTGGCCTATCGAATCCCTGCCGCTGCCTGGGATGCAACGCTCGACGGGATCCGGCGGGTGGCGAGCACCGTCCGTCACCAGCAGGTGACGAGCGAGGAGGTCAGCGGCCAGGTCGTCGATCTCGGGGCCCGGATCGCGAACCTTCGGGCGACCGAAGCGGCCTTCCAGGCGATCATGGCCCGGGCCACGAAGATCAGCGACGTCCTCGACGTCCAGAAGCAGCTGTCCGACACCCGCGGCGAGATCGAGCGCCTCGTCGCCGACAAGACGCAGCTCGAGGGCCGGGCCGCCTTCGGCAGCCTCAAGGTCACGTTCAACCTGCCGGCGCCGCCGGCGGTCGTCACCGCGCAGAAGGGCTGGGATCCGGCGGCCGATGTCGACCGTGCCACCGGCAAGCTCATCGCGATCGGTCAGCGTGCGACCTCGGTCTCGATCTTCCTCGGGATCGTCGGGTTGCCGGTCCTCATCGTCGGCGGCGTGTTCCTCCTGGTCGCCTGGCAGCTGTACCGCCTCGGCCGTTGGGTGCTCGGACGACGGGGCACGACGGCGGGCATGCCGGGCTGATCGGCCGGCGCGTTCGACGTCCTCGAGGGGAGTCGTCGACTGCCGGCCATCCCGGCTATGCCGCGGGGATCTCCGTCGCGACCGACGCGATCCGGTCGATGTCGAGGTGCGCCGCGACGAGCTGCTTGATCAGCTCGATCTTCTCGCGATCGGCGGGGTGGGTCTTCACGAGCAGGTCGTGGATCTCCGAGGCCACGACGTACGTGTCCTCGGGCACGATCGTCGTGAAGAGATCGGCCTAGCGGATCGCCGCGAGGACCGCGTCGCGGGGTCGATAGCCGCCCGTCAGGACGAGCCCGATCGCCGCTCCCTCGTGTCCCTCGACATTCGCCGTCCGCTCGTTCGTCGCCTCGGCGGCGATCTGGGCGATCCGCGCCGCCTCGGCCGATCCGGCGATCCGGACACGGCGCGCAAGATGCGCAGTGGTGAGTGTCAGGATCACGTCCTCGCGATCGCCCGGGACGATCACGAGCGTGCCACGGCCCACCCGCTGGAGCATGTGGCTCGGCTCCATCGCCCCGATCGCGACCCCGTCGATCACGCGGTCGAGGTCGGGGCCGGGATGGATCGTCTCGCCGCCGACGCCTTCGAGGACCATCCCGAGGGTCGGATTCGAGAGA
>DATAQF010000281.1:0-5154 GCA_036264795.1 Candidatus Limnocylindrales bacterium
CTCCGGATGCGGATCGGCCGCGATCTCCGAGGCCGCCTCCGCGCGGGCCGGGTGTCGGTGGGCCGGGTGTCGGTAGGACCGATGACCGTGAGCCATTATCCCGTCCCTCGGGATCGCCGCCATCATCCGGGCCGCGTCCGCCGACATCGCCCCAGGATGCCGGCGGCCGCCGGAGCGGGCCGCCCCGGCCGCGACGTCAGGCACCCGACCAGCGACCCAGGCCCCGACCCGACAACGACGGGGAGCCGTCATGACCGTCGTCCCCTTCCTCGTCGTCGCCGTCCTGGCCGGCGCGGGTTCCCTCGTGCTTCGGGCGCACCGTGGCTGGTCGACGCTGATCGCCGTTGCGGGATTGCTGGGCATGACGGCGACGGCCGCGGCGATGACCCCTGGAACGACCCTCGAGATCGGCGGGACCGTCCTCACGGTCACGGCGTGGCTGCGGCTCTACGCCCTGCTCGGATCGATCGTCGGGCTCGGGCTCGTCGCGATCGACGTCGCGGCGATGCACGAGCCGGACGTCCCGGGCGTGATCGTCATCGGGCTCGGATCGGCCGTGCTGGCCCTTGGCATTCCGAATGCGGGCGTCGCCGTGATGGCCGCGACGGCCGGCGGTCTCGCGGGCGTCCTCGTCGCCGCGCCGGTCGGAGCGGCCGCTCGGTCCGCGTTCGTCGGTGTTCGCGAGCTGCGAGCGCTTGCGGTGGCGGCGACGCTCGCGATCCTGGCGACCGCCTGGCTGGCCCGGCCGCTCAGCGACCTCGCCGCGCAGCCGGCGGTCTTCAGCCTCGCGTATCTGGCGTTCGGGACCGCGGTGGCGATCCGGTTCGGGGCGATCCCGTTCCACCTCTGGGCCGCCCGTCTCGCCGACGCGGCGCCGGGCGTGGCGCTGCCCCTCCTGATGGCCTGGAGTCCAGCGGCCTTCGCCGCGGTCGCCCTGGTCTGGATCGACCAGTCGGTCGCTCCGCTCGTCCTGCCACTGGCCACCGAACGGGCGCTCATCGGCGCCGTCGGGGCAGTCAGCGTCGTGCTCGGCCTGCTCGCCGCCTGGGTCCAGGACGACCTCGAGCACGTCGTCGGCTATTCGATCATCGCCGATGCCGGCGTGGCGGTTCTCGGGCTCGCCGCGCTCGATCCCGCAACGTGGGAACCGGCCCGGACGTGGCTGCTCGTGTTCGTCGTCGGGCGGAGCGCGTTCGCGGCCTGGGTGGTCGCGATTCACGGCGGCTTCGGGACGCGCCGGCTCCCGGAGCTCGCCGGCTGGGCTCGTCGGGCGCCGGTCCTTGCGCTGTCCCTCGTCCTGATCGCCATCGCCTCGATCGGCTGGCCGGGGTTCGTGGCGTGGCAGGCCCGCTCGGCCTTGATCCAGCTCGCGCTGCCGGGTCCGATCGCCCTCCTCGTGACGATCGCGCCGATCGGCGCCGCCGCCATCTACGGACGAATGCTGCTCGTGGGCATCCGCCTGCCGGGCGCCGCGGTGGCCGAGGGTCGGGGCGAGCGCCCCGAGTGGCCCGAGCCCGTGGATCGCGAGCCGATCGCCGCGATCGGGCCGGCTCGGGACGGACGCCGGCTCTTCCGCGCATCCGGCGCCGCGGGCGGCGTCGGCGACCTCGTCCGCCTGATCCCCGCCGGCGGCCGCGCCAACCGCATGCCGCTCGCCGCGATCGCCGTCCTGCTTCTCTCCGGGCTTGCCCTCCTGGTCGCGGGCGGCGGGCTCGGCGTGCCCGAGGCGGCACGGGCCATCCCGGAGGCCCTGCCCGTGGCAAGCTCCGGACCGATCACGCCCGGCGAGTCGGCCGGACCGGGCGCGAATCCGGGACCGTCCGCCTCGCAGCCGGCGAACCCCGGGCCGTCGTTCGCGCCCGTTCCCTAGACCAAGGGAGCCGGGCAGGTCACGGACGGCTCAGTCGGCCGGCGCGAGGACCCAGCGGTCGAGCTCTCGCTCGTAGTCGAAGAGCTCGGTCGACTGGAACCAGAGCGCGATCTCACCGGTCGCGTTCTCCGGGCTGTCCGATGCGTGGACGAGGTTCTGGGCGGTCTCCAGCGCGAAGTCGCCACGGATCGTCCCCGGCGCCGCCTCGTGCGGTCGCGTGGCGCCGTTCATCGCCCGGACGACGGCAATCGCGTTCGGGCCGTCCAGGACCGCGGCGATGAGCGGTGCGCTCGTGATGAAGTCGACGAGGGACTCGAAGAACGGCTTCTCGCGGTGGATCGCGTAGTGGCGCTCGGCGAGCTCGCGGTCGACGTGGAGCATCTTCAGGCCGACGACCTTCAGCCCGCGGTCCTCGTAGCGCGCCAGGATCCGGCCGGCCAGCAGTCGCTGGACGCCGTCGGGCTTGATCAGGACGAGAGTGCGCTCGTTCACGAATCCTCCTGCTGGGTGATCGTCTGACCGTCGGTTGATGCGGTCTCATCGAGGCTCGGCCCTGCGCCGTCCGGGGCATGAGCCGCGTCCACGGGCACGATCCCGCTCGCCGCTGTCGCATGGTCCCGGAGTGCCTCGGCCTCGCGACCGACGATTCGATGGGCGTCGCCGCGGACGACCACGAGGAGCGCCTCGCCGCGGCCGGCGAGGAGGTCGAGGACGGCCGGGGCGAGCCCGGGCGACGCGCGCAGGGCGAGGATCAGGGCGGCGGCGGCATCGTCGATCCGACCCGCTTCCACCGCGACGCGGCCGGCGTGGAACAGGATCGCGGGATCGATTGCCTCCGCGGAGGCACGGGGCACGTCCTCCTCGCCCCAGAGGCTCTGGCCGCCGACGATCGCGGCCGGCACACCCGGCTCGAGCGGTTCATGCACGCCGTCGGCGCCGCCGCCGAACGTCCCGTCGCCGGATCCGCCGATCGGGAGCGGACCCGGATGAAGATCGTCGAACAGCACGCCGGCGTGGAGGGCGGGGGCGCCCGGATCGACCGGCCAGACCTGGCTCCGCGGCATGCCGGCGAAGATCGGGTCGAGCGAGCCCGAGGATCCCTCGAGCGCTCGACCGGCGAGACGCCGCGCCTCGGACGGCCGGCCGAGATCGGCCTGGGCCTCGGCCGCGATGACCAGGGCGAGCACGTCGTCCGGATGGGATTCGAGGTAGGCGACGGCCGCCTCACCGGCGCCCGTGATGTCGCCGGTCCGCCAGCGCGCCTCGGCCAGATCGCGGATCGCCTCGTCGTCGAGGAGGTCCCGTCCGGCAAGGGTCTCGAGCTCGGCCCGCGCCAGACCGAGCGATCCGAGCCGGAGATGGATGCGGGCGATGATCAGGTCGGCCTGGCGATCGAGCGTGGCGGTCGCGGCCTGCCCACTGGCGACAACCTCGCTCACGCGGGCAGCCTGAGCCGGCGCTCGAGGCCGCGCAGGTGGCGAGCGGGCGCCACGACCGCCAGGCGCAGCCCGTCGTCGACGATCAGCTCGCCGGCGAGCCGCCGGACATCCTCCGCCGACACCGCGGCGACCTCGGCCAGTGCCTCGTCGAGGGTCAGCACCTTGTCGTGGAGCGCCTCCTGACCGCCGATCCACGACGCGAGGTGCCGCGTCTCGTCCATTCGCAGCTCGAGGCCGCCGGACAGGTAGGCCTTCGCCTTCATGAGCTCATCGTCGGGAACCGTCTCGTCACGGAGCCGAGCGAGCTCGACGAGAACGGCGTCGAGAGCCGCCGGCAAGCGCGCAGGGTCGACGCCGGCCGAGACCTCGAGCGAGCCGGCGTCGGCGTAGTCCACGAGCCCCGAAGAAACGTCGTAGGCGAGACCCTTCGCCTCGCGCACCGAGAGGAACAGCCGGCTCGACATCCCGTCGCCGAGGATCGCATTGAGAACGGCGAGGATCCAGGCGTCCGGGTGGTCGCGGTGGAGCGCCGGCACGCCGACGATCAGCTGGGCCTGGGTCGCGTCGCGTCGCGACCGAAGAAGCGCCCGCTCCCCGGCAGGCAGGGCCGGCGCCGGGGCGAAGCCCGGGACGATGCCGTTCCCGCTCCCGAATGCGGCGCCCGCCAGGGCAACCGCCTCGTCGTGGGCAATGTCGCCGGCCACCGAGATGACGGTGTTCGCAGGCCGATACATCGTTCGCCAGAAGCTGCGGATCGTGTCGGCGGGCACGGACCGGATCCCGTCCTCGTCGCCGCAGATCTCGCGCCCCAACGGTCCGTCGCCGAACATCGCCTGCTGGAAGAGGATCTGGGCGTGCTCCGCCGGGTCGTCGAGGTACGAGCGGATCTCCTCGACGATGACTGCCCGCTCGCCGTCGATCTCCTTGTCGTCGAGGGTCGGTCGCACGATCAGCTCGCCCAGGACGTCCATCGCCCGGGTCGCCTCGCGGCGCGGCACACGGACCCAGTAGACGGTCGACTCGCGATCGGTCGCGGCGTTGAACGATCCGCCCACGCCCTCGATCGCCTCGGAGATCGCCCGGGTCGACGGGAACCGGGCGGTCCCCTTGAAGGTGATGTGCTCCATGAAATGGGCCACGCCGGCCTCGGCAGGTGTCTCCAGGCGCGAACCGGCCAGGACGTACGCTGCGACGGAGACCGAACGTGCGCCGGGGAGCCGGGCGCTGATCACGCGCGGCCCGCTCGGCAGCGCGGTTCGTTCGAACATCGCGGCCGATGGTACAGGAAGCCCTGCGACGACCCGGGAGCGTCCGCGTGGCGCTGCCTTCGCCACCGAACCGCGCCCGTCGAATCGCCTTCTGGCACTGTCGCCGGGCCGCTATCCTTCCGTCCTGACCGCGCGGACCGGGACCCGTGCGATGGCCCGAGCAGCGCGTGCCTCGCGATGAGGGAACGCGTGACCCTGGACGCGGTGAGGAGGAGGAACTTCCATGGCGAGGACGAGGCCGCGGTTGGCCAGCCTGTTCGCGGCGACGGTCATCGTCGTCGGCGCGTGCAGCTCGACCCCGGCGGCGAGCAGCGCAACCGCGAGCGGTGCGGCCACTTCGTGCAACGCGAGCGGCACCGCCGCGGGGACGGGGACGCTTCAGATCCCGGACGTCGTCGCCGGCAAGTTCAACGTCGCAATGGTCCTGATCGGGCCTCATGACGACGGCGGCTGGAGCCAGGCCCACTACGAGGGGCTTCAGTACGTCTGCGACCACGTTCCCGACACGCATGTCGCCTACATCGAGCTGGTGCCCGAAGGCGCCACCTCCGAGCAGGTCTTCCGGAGCCTCGCCCGG
>DATAQF010000298.1:0-8381 GCA_036264795.1 Candidatus Limnocylindrales bacterium
GTCGAAGGAAGTCCTCGTCGAGCTCGAGCTCGACCTCGGGCTCATCGGGGACCTCCGGCTCGGCACCGTTGAGCGACCCGTCGGCTCCGGTGGTGCCGCCCGCCGCCAGCCCGGGCAGCTCGGTCGCGGCAGCGCCCTCGAACTCGATGAATCGCACGTGCAGGTACGGAAAGACGAAGATCGAGGCGCTGCGGTCGATGAAGATCGGCTTCTTCCCGTCGAGCATCCGGACGTTCGTGCAGACGAGGCTGACGTCGCTGGAGGTCGGCGTGTCGAACAGGTCGGCGAGCAGTGGCTGCTCGTTCGCGATGTGGATGACGGCGTTGCGGATCACGGCGGGATCGTGGCCCGGCCGCTGTTCCGCGTCACCCGCCCGATGGTCCCGGTCGGTGTTGGACCGGGTCAGAGCGGGCGGTAGAAGTCGATGACGAGGCGCAGCCGTCCGCTGCCCACCCAGACGCCGATGCCGACCCGGTCGTACAGCGCGTTCATCATGTTCACGTAGTGGCCGCCGCCGTACGATTTCTCGCTCTGGAAGTAGATGTGCGTCGAGAGGACCGCCGCGTACGGGTTGCCGCCCTGGCATCCGAGGTTCTCGGCCCATCGGTAGCTCGTGTAGCCCGCGGCCCGTAGCCGATCGCCCGGTGTGCCACCGCTGAAGTGGCTGCACACCCCGCTGAGGACGAGCTTTCGGGCGTAGGGTCGCGAGACCTTCGTCGAGATCCCGGCATCGAGCTTCAGGGCGGAAACGTTGCGACCGCCCGGGCTGCTGCAGGCGCCGCTCGAAGTGACCCAACCGCCCGTCCGCGTGCAGTTCATCAGCTTCAGGTAGTAGACCTCGACGGCGCCCCAGCTGCCACCGCCGACGGCTCCGCCGCCCGTGATGACCGGCGGCTTCGGCGTCGGCTTCGGCGCGGGCGCCGGTGCCTTCGGTTTCGGTGCGGGCGTGCGGGCCGCAGGCTTGGCGACGACCGTGACGCTCGACTGGGCGGCCGCGGCCAAAGGCGTGCCATTCGCCGCCGTTGCCGTTGCCGCGACACGGATGATGACGACCGCCCCATTCGGGAGCGCCGAGGTCGGCTTGAAGAGGGCGACCGTGTTCCCCTCCATGTATGTGACGGAGCCCGCGACGGGCTTGCCGTTCGCCGTGACCACGATCGCCGCGGACGTCGTCGCGTGCTTCATCGCGGTCGAGAACCGGACCGACAGCGTCGCGTGGGGATCGACATTCTTCGTGGCGTCGACGGGTCGGAACCGGACGACGCGGGCGGCCGAGGTCGTCGTGATCGTGAAGCTGGGGGTTGCCGCGAGCGTCGCGCCATCGGCATCGACCAGGCCGTCGATCGAGACGTGGTAGGTCGTGCCGGGGGCGAGCGCGGCGGCGGGCCGGAATACGAAGGTCGAGGACTGCATGCCGGCGGCCGTGCCGGTTTCGGACGCCGCGGTGGCGGTCGCAGCGGTGTCGGTGACGGCCTCGAGGGAGCCGGACACGCCCGGCGTGATCTTCAGTGCGGCAGTCAGGCTGGAGGCATCGACGGGACGGTCGAACGTGAGCCTGAACGTCGCGTCGAGGCTCGCGGCGGTGCCGATGACCTTGCTGATCGCGATCCGGCCGCTCGTCGCGGCTCGAGTGACGAACGCCGCGCGCACGCTCGAGGACATCGGCCGGCCGGACGCGGCAAGGGCTCCGGGATCGAGGCTGATCGTGTGATACGTGGCGGACTGCCAGTGATCACGAGGGGTCACCGTCAGCGTTGTTCCGGAGGGATCCCACGCGAGATTCACGGGCGTGGCCGGGGTCACGACCAGGGTCCCCGCGACGCTCGTCGGATCCATTGGTTCGCTGAAGGTGATCCGGACCGGTGCCCGCAGGTCGGCGGCGGCTCCGATCGCACGGAACGCGTCATCGGCGAGGGCGGTGATCGGAGCCGAAGGGGCAGTGGCCGTCGTGGGCGCGGGCCGCGCCAGACCGAACGCGCCGAGCGCGATGACGACGCCGATTCCGAGGACCAGCCCGACGCGAACCGCAATCGACCGTCGCGCCAGGACCGGCAGATAGATGACCGCGAGGACGGGGACGGCCAGCACCGTGGCCGCGACCTTTCGCAATAGACAGGCTCCTGATCGGTCCGCTGGGGACGAGACACCGTCTCGGGGCTGTCGGCCGCACCACGCTCCCACCTGCGACCGGCGCCACCCTAGCACGGAGGATTGGCATGGGCAACCCTTCCGGGCCGGCCTCAGGGCGTGTCAGGAGGAAGGCCTGGCCTCATCCACAGCGCGCCCTCGGACGCGGCTGGGTCGTGTCGCGCTCAGGTCGCCGGGCACCGCGGACGCGAGCCGGCCCGCGGCGCGATACCGCCCATACGTCGTGGTCACGAGGCCACGGAGCTCGAGAAGCGTGATCGCACCGAGGACCGTCGCGACCTCGTGGCCCGTCGCAGCGACGAGCTCGTCGAGCGTTCCCCGGCTCGCGAGCATGGCACGCGCGACCTCCGCGGCGGTCGGTCCGAGCTCGATCAGGGTGGCCTCCAGCGACGGTCCGCCGGGCACCGCCGATGAGGGTCCTGCTCCATCCAGCAGCCTGAGATCGTCGATGAGCTCGGGGATGCCGGCGACGATCCGAGCCTCCGTCGGGTAGTCCCGAAGCCACCGCAGGCAGCCGACCGATCGCGGCTCGAACAGCGGACCGGGCACGAAGAAGCAGTCTCGCCCCTGCTCCAGGGCAAGCTTCGCGGTGATCAGGGCGCCGCTCCGCTCGCCGGCCTCGACGACGATCGTGGCCGAGGCGAGGCCGCTGATCAGGCGGTTGCGGCGCGGGAACGTTCCCGGCGTTGGTGGAATGTCCGGCCACATCTCGGAGATGACCGCACCGCCGGTCGCGATGATCCGCTCCGCAAGGCGCGCATGCGCGCGTGGGAAGAGGCGACGATGTCCCGATCCCAGGACGGCGACGGTCGGACGGCCTTCGGCCACCACGGCCGCGTGGGCCGCGCCGTCGATACCGACCGCCAGACCCGAGACCACGACCGCTCCCGCTTTCGAGATCGCGCTTGCGATCCGCGCAGAGGCAAGCCGGCCCCGCTCCGTGGCCCGGCGCGTCCCGACGACTGCGACCGCGCGAGCCGCCGCCAGCACGGACGGGTCTCCGCGAACGAACAGGACCGGCGGCGGCAGGTCGATCGCTCGAAGCCGCGGCGGGTAGGACGGATCGTCGAGCGTGACGACGGCGACCTCCGAGGACCGGAGAGCTTGGAGCGGTCCGGAGGTGTCCTTCGCCAGCGCCACGATTCCCTGGCCGACGGGGAGCGCGAACGCCGTTCGACCCTCCGCCGCCGCTGCGGCCGCGGCGAACCCGGCAGCCGCTCGCGGACGGGTGGCCGCCTCGAGGATCGCCAGCCCGCCTCCATGCTCGCGCAGCAGCGCCCCCATACCGGCCGGCCCAAGTCCCGTGACGGTCAGCAGGAGTGCCCAGGCCTCCGCTTCGGTCGGCCCCGTGCCAGGCTCGGCGGCCCGCTCGCTCGGCCGGTCGTCACCCGAGTTCACGCGCGCAACCGGAGGTGTCCCGGCGAGATGTCCATCCTCAGCTCGCCTCCCGCGCTCGCAGCCGCGAGGCCGGGGAACGGAATCGGGATGCCTCGTCGAGGTCTTCGGGCAGGACGGCGACCCGACCGCGGAGGTCCGCGATGGTCCGGGCAACTCGCATCAGGCGCTCGGTGCCGCGGCCGGACAGCGCCTCGAGGTCGGCCAGCTCCACGGCTCGACGGGCAGCCGCCGGGCCGAGGCGGCAGGCCGTTCGCAGGGCTCGGCCGGCCAGCCGCCCGTTGAGCATCCCGGCCCGTTCCATGCCGATCGCGCGAGCGGCCGCGATCCGCCCGGCGACCGCGGCCGATGATTCCGGCTCCGGTCCGCCGACGAGCGCCGCCGGCGACACCTTCGGCATCGTGATCCAGAGATCGATCCGGTCCCGCAATGGGCCCGAGATCCGGCTCGCATATCGCTCGGGGACGCCCGGCGGACAAGCACACCGCAGGTCCGCGTCACCGGCCATCCCGCACGGACACGGGTTCATCGCGGCGACGAGCTGGAAGCGGGCGGGAAATCGCGTCGCCCGGCCGACGCGGGCGATCGACACGTGCCCGTCCTCGAGCGGCTGACGCAGCGCCTCGAGGACATCCCGCGAGAACTCCGGCAGCTCGTCGAGGAACAGCACGCCGTGATCCGCGAGCGTCACTTCCCCCGGCGACATGCGCGGCCCACCACCGACCATCGCCGCATACGAAAGCGTGTGGTGCGGGGACCGGACCGGCGCGCGGCGTCGCAGGCCGCGGATCGGCCCTTCCCCCGCCACCGACGCGACGATCGTCGCCGCAAGTGCCTGGCGGTCGTCGAGCGGCGGGAGAAGGCGCGGGATGGTTCGTGCCAGGAGCGTCTTGCCCGAGCCGGGTGGCCCGCCGAGGAGCAGCCCGTGGCCGCCGGCCAGCGCGATCTCGAGTGCCCGCCGTGCCTCGAGCTGGCCCCGGACCTCGGCGAGGTCGGGGACGCCCTCGAGGTCGGCCAACTCCCCCTCGACATCGATGTCCGTGTCGGGCTCGCCGGAGCCCGCTCCCACCGCGAGCTCGATCCGCGGCGGGGCCGCCAGTGGCCGCTGCCGTGCTCGTGCCCGGACGGCGTCGGCCGCCTCCCGCAACGAGCCCACCCCGACGACCTCGATGCCCCCGGCCAGCCGGGCCTCCTCGACGGCCTCGCTGGCCACGACGACTCGCCGGACACCCCGACGAGCGAGGATGGCGGTCAGTGGCAGGATCCCCGGCACGGTCCGGACCTCGCCCCCCAGCGACAGCTCGCCGATCATTGCGAGCCGCCCGGCCGCCCCGCGCACCTGCTCCGAGCCGAGCAGGATCCCGATCGCGATCGCAAGGTCGAGCGAGGCGCCGGCCTTGCGGAGGTCCGCCGGCGCCAGATTGACGGTGATCCGCCGGGGCGGGTGGACGAAGCCTGCGTTGCGGATCGCACCGCGGACGCGTTCGCGAGCCTCCTGGAGAGCGGCGTCGGCGAGGCCGACGATCGCGAAGCCCGGCAGGCCCGGAGCGACATCCACCTCGACGCGGATGACCCGGCCTTCGAGGCCGACGAGGGTGGACGAAAGCAGGGTCGCCAGCACCCACCGACCGTAGCGGCCCACGCTCACCGGCGGATCTTCGGGACCTCACCAGTCGCTTATCCGCTCTGACCTGAGAACGTGCCGGGCGCTCAGCCCCCACCCGCGGGCCGGCCGATTCAGTTCGCGCTCAGGTTCGCGGAGTACAACCGCCGGACCGGGCTCCCCGACCCCCCGGAGCCCGGCCTTGCTTCCGAGGATCTGTGACCCGAGTGACTCGTCGCCCCCGACCCGTGCGCCTTCGCCGCCTCGCGGCGATGGGCGTGGCCGCGGCGGCGCGGGCGACGGTCGGGCTGGTCGAGCACGGTGGAACGTCGCTCCCCGGCATGCTCGCGGAGCGGATCGACCCCACGATCCTCGCCGATCTCGCCGCCGACCTGGGACCGGTCGTGATCGTCGTCGGGACGAACGGCAAGACGACCACCGCGCGCCTGACGACCCGGATCCTCGGAGCCGTCCAGGGCCGCACGCCGATCGCGAACCGCTCGGGCGCCAACCTCCGCCAGGGCCTGACCTCGACGCTGATCGCCGCTGCGGGTCGGAATGGCGCCCTTCGTCATCCGGGTGTGGCGGCGGTCTTCGAGATCGACGAGCTGGCCCTACCCTCGGTCATCGCTACACTCTCCCCAGCGGCACTCGTTCTGACGAACCTGTTCCGCGATCAGCTCGATCGCTATGGAGAGGTCGATGCGGTGATCGAGCGCTGGTCGGTCGCCTTCCGGGATCTGCCCAAGTCGACGGTGATCGTCGCCTGCGCGGACGACGCGCGGATCGACCAGCTCGCCATCGACTCGGGCCTTCCGACGATCCGGTTCGGGCTTGCCGGCGACCCGAACGCCTCCGCGGAGCGCGCCTCGAACGCTGCCGCGTGGGGTGTCGGCGACCCGGTTGCCTGCCCGGTCTGCGGCGGCGCGCTCGTCTTCGGCTGGCGGTCGATCGGCCACCTCGGCGATTGGGCGTGCCCCGATGGCCATGTCCGCCGGACCGAGCCCGACGTGCGCGTCGAGGTCGAGCGCGCCGACGGCGCCGCGAGCGATCTCCGCTTCGGCGGTACGTTCGGAGAGGCCGATGCGACCGTCCGCCTCGCCGGCGCCTCGGGCGCCTACGACGCCGCCGCGGCTGTCGGCGCCGCGATGGCGCTCGGGGTCGACCCGCGCGCCGCGATCCGGGCGCTCGACGGCGCGACACCGGCATTCGGGCGGCTCGAGGAGCTGCTCGTCGACGGGCGGCGCGTCGTGCTGGCCCTCGCGAAGAACCCGGCGAGCCTCACCGAGTCTGCCCAGGTGGCCGTCTCGAGCCACCCCGACGGCGTCCTGCTGGGCCTGAGCGACGAGCCGGCCGACGGACGTGACGTCTCCTGGATCTGGGACGTCGATTTCGAGCGCCTTCGCGGGATCCCGGCGATCGGGGTCACGGGGACACGGGCAGACGACCTCGCGCTCCGCTTCAAGTACGCCGACGACCTGACGGCCGGATCGTGGCCGATCGTCGCGATCGAGCCGCTCGTCGACCGCGCCCTCGACAGAATGCTCGCGACGATCCCACCCGGCGGGACCCTCGCCGTTCTCGCGACGTATACCTCCCTGCTCGGGATTCGGCGGACGCTCCAGCGACGAGGGGTCGTGACGGCGATTCCGCGATGACCGCTGCCGGCCGCCCGTCGGACGGGCCGGACCATCTCCGCGTCGTCAACCTCTTTCCGGACCTGCTCAACGTCTACGGCGACGCCGGGAATGTGCGGACCATCGTCGTTCGCGCCGAACGCCGCGGGATCGAGGTGGAGCTCACGGCCGTCGGAGCAGGCTCGCCGACGGTCCCAGCGGCCGACATTCTCCTGATCGGCGGCGGCCAGGACCGCGAACAGCGGACCGTCGCCCGCGAGCTCGAGCGTCTCGGACCGGCCATCCGCGAGCGGATCGCGCAGGGCTCGGCCCTTCTGGCAGTCTGCGGCGGGTACCAGAATCTCGGCTGGTCGTACCGGACCGCGGCGGGATCGACGATCGACGGACCGGGGATCCTGGACGTCCGGACGGAGGCAGGCACGGGTCGGCTCGTCGGCACGGTCGTGGCCGAGCTGTCGGAGCTGCCCACCGGCCCGGCGCCCCGGCCGACCCTGATCGGGTTCGAGAACCATGCGGGTCGGACATCGCTCGGTGCCGGCGCGCGCCCGCTGGCCAGGGTCGAGATCGGCCGCGGCAACGACGGTGTCGACAGCGGTGAGGGGATCCTCGCCTTGCCCGGGGAAGGCGGCCTGCTCGGGCTCCGGATCGGCACGTATCTCCACGGTCCGCTGCTGCCACGAAACCCGCACGTGGCCGATGCGCTGATCGCCTCGGGCCTTGCCCGCGGCGGTCCGATCCCCGACCTCGCTCCCCTCGACGACACGGACGAATGGCGGGCGCACGATCGCTTCGTGGCCCGAAGCCGTGCCCGCCGGCGCAACGACGAGCGCGTTCCGCCGTGGCTCCGGCGATTCATCGATCCGGCGCGTTCGCTCATCGGGTTCTGATCGTGCCCTCGTGGCTTCGTCGAGCCGTCGGCGATCCGCGGATCGTGGCGCTCAGCCTCGTGGCGGTCGCCACGCTCGTGTCGCAGGTGCCGGCGTTTCCCGGCAGCAGGCCGGCCGGCTCGACGTCAAGAGACCCGGGTGCCTCATCGGCCGGCGGGGCTCGCTCCTCCGATCCGGTCCCGTCGGCATCGGGAGACCCGGCGGCGACCTCGCCCCAGCCGCGGACGCCTTCGGCCGGCGCCCCGAGCGGCTCCGCGGCCGGCTCCGGCCCCCCGGCCACGCCGATTCCGAACGGCTCGCTCCCACCGGGTCCCGCCGCCTCGGCGATCTTCCCGGGCGGGCTGCTGATCGCGGATCGCGGGAACGGTCGTCTCCTCGTCGTCAACGATGCCGGCCGGCTTCTCTGGTCGTTCCCCGGTCCGGGGAGTCTCCCGCACGGCCAGCAATTCTCGGCTGACGACGCGTTCGTGGCCCCCGACGGCAGGACGATCGTCGCCAACGACGAGGCCCACCAGGTCATCGATCGGATCGATATCGCGAGCCGACGGGTCATCTGGCAGTACGGTCACTATTCCCGTGCGGGTGCCGGCGCCGGGTTCCTGCACACGCCTGACGACGCCTATCCGCTCGCGAACGGGGACATCGTCGTGGCGGACATCCGGAACTGCCGGATCATGCAGATCGCCCCGACGAAGCAGGTGGTCCACCAGT
>DATAQF010000322.1:0-6745 GCA_036264795.1 Candidatus Limnocylindrales bacterium
CTGGCACGGACCGCCCTCATCGTCGCCCCGGAGGCGCTCGCCTGGCGACTTGTCCTCCTTCCGTTCCGGCTCTTCATCGGCGGACCGCTGGGCACCGGACGGCAGCGCTTCACCTGGGTGCACGTCGACGATGCCGTCGGCTTGTACGATCTCGCGGTTCGCGACGTGTCGATTGCCGGACCGTTGAACATCGTGGCGCCGGAGGTCCCGACACAAGGGGACCTGGCCCGAGCGATCGGCCGTCGGCTTCGTCGGCCGGGCCTCGTCCGCGTCCCGGCGTTCGTCCTCCGCCTGGCCCTCTGGGGCCAGGCCGACATGCTCCTCCACGGCCGCGTCGCGCGATCCGCGAAGGCGTTGGCCCGCGGCTATCGGTTCCGTCATCCGACCGTCGAGTCGGCGCTTTCGGACGTACTGGCATCGTCATGAGGCAGTCGGCACGATCCGGCTGGTTCCCCGGCTTCGTCGTCGGAATCACGGCCGGGTCCGTGACGCTCGAGCTCCCGAGCCTGGGCTGGCTGCTGGTCGCCGGCCGCCCGGACGGCCGCTAGGCGAGGAGGCCGCGGAGTGCCGCTCGCTCGAGGAGCTCGCCGACCACGGAGTTCGCCCAGGCGAACCACGGCCGGGTGAAGTCGGCGGGATCGTCGGCGTGGAACGATTCGTGCGCGAGGTACGTGCCCGCGTGCGATGCGCCGAGGATCCGGATGGCGGCCAGGCATTCCTCGTCCGTCGTCGCCGTGAGGCCGCGCATCGCGACGGCGATCGGCCAGATCCGCCGCGCGCCCGTGTGCGGTGAGCCGATCCCCTCGCCGACCCGGCCGTGGAACAGCCACGGATCGGCGGACGACAGCACCCAGCGCCGGGTCGCGACATACGTCGCGTCCGTGGCCGAGCAGGCGCCGAGGTACGGAAGCGACAACAGGCTCGGCACGTTGGCATCGTCCATGAGCACCCGACCACCCCGACCGTCGACCTCGTACGCCCAGATCGTGTCGTGCCCGGCATTGGCCGTGCCATCACGCGCGACCCCGTCGCGAATCGCCGCGGCCAACGCGCGAGCCTCCACCGCCCGCGCCGGATCGCCGACGGCGACCGCGAGCGGCGCGACGGCCTCGAGCGCTGCCACGAGCGCGAGGTTGACGGGGACGTTCAGCGGCAGGTCGGAGGCGTCATCAGACGGTCGGAACGCCCCGTGGATCATGCCGTTCGGGCGCGTTTCCGCGCCGCGTCCGTCATTCGCCGCCTGATCCGTGGGATCGCCATCCGGCCGGCGGAACCGGTAGGGCGTCGGGCCGTCGAGGCGCTGCTCGGTCCGGAGGGTTCGCAGCACGGCTTCCAGCGCGCCCCGCCAGGCACCGTCGAACGGTCGGAGCGAGCGGCTGGCCGCCCAGTAGCCCGCCGACAGGCGACAGAAGGCGAACAGCGAGTCGGGCTCCCACTTGCGCTCGTGGACCCCCGGCCGCATCTCCGTCTCGTCGCCGGCCCATTCACCCGGGGCGTCGTCGATGCGGAAGGCGTTCGCGTACGGATCGAGCAGGATCTGGTCGCTCTGACGGTGGAGCACGCCGCGAATCAGCCGGTCGAGGTCAGGGTCCTCCGCGACCGAGACGAGGTAGGGCCAGACCTGCGCCATCGAATCGCGGAGCCACATGGCATCGATGTCGCCGGTGACAACGAACGTGTCGGGACGGGTGTCGGTGCCGCCGCTGACGATCGTCGTGTCGAGGGTGTTGGGCAGGGTTCCCTCGAGGAGGCGTCGGAGTCCGGGATCGGCGATCCGGTCGGCGGCGGCCCGGATCCGTCGCTCGATCGCGGCGCTGTGAGCGGCCCGCTCGGCGGGCGCCGGCCGTTCCCAGGGCCCGCTGTCCGTCGTCGGGACCTTTCCGGTGATCATCGCGGCGATGCCGTGCGGGCCCTGCCCGGGTCATCCGCGCCGCCGCCCGTCAGCTCGACGACGTGCCGGCCCCAGCTGAGCCGGAGGTGCGGAGCTCCCGCGGGCCGGCCGACGCCATCGCTGCCGGATGCGCCATGCCGGCGGCCGCGGCCGTCGACGGCGCGGACCCGCCAGCCGCTCGGAACGACCAGGTCCGCGAACGTGTTCGCCGGCACCTCGATCGTGACGATCAGCCGCGGCCCGTCGGCCTCCCACTCGACGGCGTGGCGGCCATGGCGCGACTCGTGCGACGCCCGGGCCCAGTCGATGCCGGGCACCGGTCGGGGCCGGACCAGCACCGTTCCGTAGCCGGGCAACCCGGGCGAAAGCCCACCGAGCGACTCGTGCAGCCAGTCGGCGACCGAACCGAGGGCCGCATGGTTGAGCGAGTTCATGGACGGATCGGCGAAGCCGCGCTCGGCCGTCCACGAATCCCAACGCTCCCAGATCGTCGTCGCCCCGTGACGAACCTCGTAGCCCCAGCTGGGATAGCCATCCTGGCGGGCGAGCCGGGTCGCCAGCTCGTGGTGACCGTGATCGGACAGGACGGGAAGGACAACCGCCGTGCCGAGGAACCCGGTCAGGAGATGGCTGTCGGCGGCAGCGATCAGCTCGGCCAGCCGATCCGCGGCCGCGCGCCGGAGAGCCGGCGGGACGAGACCGAACCCGAGGGCGAGGGCGTAGCCGGTCTGGGTCTCCGCGGTCAACCTGCCGGCGGGCGACAGGAAGCGACGGAAGGAGCTCCTGGCACGGGCCGCAAGCCGGCGGGAAGCGGCGGCGTCGTCCAACCGGCCGAGCAATCGGGCCATTCGCGCGAACAGGTCCGCCGAATGCGCGAGATAGGCCGTCCCGATCAGCTCGAGACCGGTCGGATCCTCCAGCGCGAGCCAGTCGCCGTAGCGGCCGCCGTGCCGGACGCCGCCGAGCTGATCGGCTTCGAGGAACCGGAGGAACCTCCGCATCGAGTCGTACTGGCGCTCGATCACCCGGGCATTCCCGGTTCGCTGGTAGAGCAGCCACGGAACGAGGATCCCCGCATCCGCCCAGCCGGCGTTCCCGGCGCCGGTGACGCCGATCCGCGGCGCGACATCCGGGTACGCGCCGGATGGGAGCTGGGCATCGGCGAGATCGATCAGCCACTTCTCGAAGAACGGGGCCGTGTCACCGAGGAACAGTGCGCTCGGGGCCATGGCCGCAGCATCGGCCGTCCAGCCGAGGCGCTCGTCCCGCTGCGGACAGTCGACCGGGATGCCGAGCAGGCCGGCCCGGAGTCCCCAGACGACGTTTCGGTGGATCGCGTTCACGAGCTCGTCGGAGCAAGCGAACGAGCCGATCAGGGGTCCCATCGAGCTCACGGCGCAGGCGGTCAGCTGGCTCGGCTCCAGACGGCCGGCGAGACCGCTGATCTCCACGTACCGGAAGCCGTGGGTCGTGAACCGCGGCTCGAACACCTCCTCGGCCGTGCCCCGGAACGTCCAGGAGTCAGTCTGCCTTGCCGTGCGGAGGTTCGCGGTGTAGAGCTCGCCGTCGGCGTCGAGCGCCTCGGCGTGGCGGAGGGTGACTGTCCGCCCGGCCTCCTGCGCTGCCCGCATGCGGACATGTCCGGCAAGGTTCTGCCCGAAGTCGACGATCCAACGGCCAGGCCCGAGGCCCGTGACCGCTCGGGCCTCCAGCTCCGCGACGATCCCCGCTCCGGCATCTCGCTGCGCCACGAGCCGGCCGCCCGGCCCGGCGGCGACGACGACGGGTCGCCAGTCGTCGTCCGCGAAGCCCGGCTCGAGCCAGCCCGCCGGTTCGTCGCGGGCGTCGACCGATTCGCCGAGGAGGAGATCGTCGGCGATCAGGGCCCCGGGATGGGCCCGCCACGAGCTGTCGGTCGCGACGACGACCCGCCGACCGTCGACGAGGCTGACCTCGACCTGGGCGAGGAGGGCCGGGAAGTCGCCGTACTGCTCCGCCCCGAAGGCGGCGACCTCGCCCGCGTACCAGCCGCGCCCGAGCCGCGCGCCGATGACGTTCTCGCCGGGCCGGAGGTGGTCCAGGACGTCGGTCGTCCGGTACGGGATCCGTTGCCGGTAATCCGTCCAACCGGGCGCCAGGCGGTCGGTGCCGACGCGCCGGCCATTGATCGAGAGCTCCACGAGGCCGAGGGCGGTCACGTGGGCCCGGCCATGGACGGGAGCCGCAGGCAGGCGGAAGGACCGGCGCAGGATCGGGCTCCGGGACGACCAGCTCGGCGCCCGCCCGTCGATCCAGCCGATCCAGCGACCGGCCCAATCGTCGGGAGCGAGCAGACCCATCTCCCACGATGCCGGGGCGCTCCAGGGACCAGTCCGGCCCCGATCGTCGGTGATCCGAACGCGCCAGAACCGCCGGTCGCGCGAGGCCGACGACGGGCCTCCGTACGCGATCGACGTCCCGGGACCGGCCATCGCGAGCCGCGACCAGACGACGGTCGCCGGGTCGAATGCCGGATTGCTCGCGACCTCGATTGCCGCCGACGCCTGCCGCGCCGCGGGTCGCTCGAGGCGGACCCGCCAGGTGAGCATCGGCGCCGGCTCGTCGAGGCCGATCGGCTCGGACCACCGCTCGGCCCGGAGGTCGAACGCGATGGGCAGCTGCTGCGTCGGGACGCCGCCGCCGCCCCGTCCGGCGGACGGGGCGGCGGCGGAAGCGGCTCGGGGTTGGCCGGATGGATGGACGCTCAAGCGCTACGGTCCGTTCGCGTCCAGCTTGGCCTGCATCTCCGTGGCCAGGTCGTTGAGCGCCTTCTGGGCATCGACGCCGCCCGTCGTGACCGCACTGAGGGCGCTGCCAAGGCCGTCCTTGATCTGGCCGTACACCGAGATCATCGGCGTCGTCCAGGCGTCCTTGTGATTGACGAGGCTGAGGAACGTCTTCTGATGGGGGATCGCGGTCAGGACCGGGTCCGTCAGCAGGGACGTCAGCTGCGGCACGCTGGCGTTCTGGATGTCCATCGTTCGCGACGGATCGTCGGTCATCAGGTACATGCCGAACTTTGCGGCCGCCTCGGGGTTCGTGGAACCGGTCGGGATGAACCAGGCGTTGCCGTTGATGAACGCGGCGCCGTACTTGTCGGGGTTGATCGCCGGGATGGGCGCCGTGTCGTACTTGAGGTTCGGCGCGTTCGTCGAAAGGTAGGCCGCGCCGTTCTCCCATTCACCGTAGATCGCCATCGCCAGCTGGCCGGTCTGCATCAGGCCTGCGTCTCCGCCCGTCCGGGTGGAGATCAGGTTGACCATGGCGTTGCCCTTGTTGTAGGTGTCGTACCACTTCTTGTACCAGTTGAACCAGGCGACGCATTCCGGGCTGTTGACGGTGATCTTCTTGGTCGCCTCGTCGTAGAACTGGCAGTTGAACAGGTTCGAGGTGGACTCGAGGTTCCGGTCGGGATCGTCGGGGATGAAGCCGGCAACCGCGAGCGATCCGTCGGCGTTCAACTTCGTCAGCTTGGCGGCGTCGGCCCACAGCTGGTCCGGCGTCGTCGGCGGCTTCGTCGGGTCGAGGCCGGCCGCGGTGAACATGTCCGTGTTGTAGTAGAGGGCCCAGGTGTCCTGGCCAAAGGGCAGTCCGTACTGCTTGCCCTGGTACTGGGTCCACTTGAGCGACGCCGGGATGATGTCGCTCGTGTTGGCGCCGATCTTGGCGAGGATGTCGTCGAGGGGCAAGATCACCTTGTCGTGGGCGAAGCCCGCGATCGCGCCGTTGTCGCACATGATCACCATGTCCGGCGGCGCTCCGCCGGCCACGGCGGCCGCGATCTCCTCGGTCTTGATGTTGCCACTGATGCCCCTGACCTGGATCTCTGGATGGGCGGAGTTCCAGGCCTGGATGACCTTCTCCATCGCCTTGACCTCGCCCTCGCCGCCCCAGCAATAGCGGAGCGTCAGGGTCACGGTGGCGACTGGCGCGGCACTCGCGCCGGGCGCTGCGGCGCTCGTGCCGGACGTCGCCGCCGGCGTCGACGGGGCCGGGCTCGCGCTCGAGCCACAGGCTGACGCGAGCAGCAGGCCTGCGATCGCCAGGCCCGCGATGTTCCTTCGCATCGATGTCCTCCTCAGATTGAGATGACGGCGCTGGGAGATGGCTGAGTCGCGTTGACCAGGGCCTGCCTCCTCTCAGCCCTTGAGCCCGGTGAGGGTGATTCCTTCGATGAACTTGCGCTGCGCGACGAAGTACAGGACGACGAGCGGCGCGGCGACGAGGACCGAGGCCGCCATCAGCAAGGGCCAGTCCGTGCCGTGCTGCGTCTGGAACACCTGCACGGCGAGCGACAGCGGCTGGAGCTCGGGCTTCTGGAGGTAGATCAGCGGCCCGTAGAAGTCGTTCCATTTGTCGATGAACGTCAGGATCGCGACGGTGATCAGGGCCGGGGCGGAGAGCGGCGCGACGATCGTGGCGAGGATCCGCAGCTCGCTCGCGCCGTCGAGGCGCGCGGCATCGATGAGCTCCTTCGGCATGCCCAGGAAGAACTGGCGCAACAGGAAGATGAAGAAGGGGCTGCCGAGGAACGTCGGGACGAGCAGCGGCAGGTAGGTGTTGATCCAGCCGAGCTTGGCGTAGATGACGTACAGGGGGATCAGCGTCACCTGGCTCGGCAGCATCATCGTCGCCAGCACGACGAGGAAGACCGCGTTGCGTCCCCGCCACTGGACGAGCGCGAAGCCATAGGCCACCAGGCTGCAGGAAACCACGGTGCCGACGACGGCTGGCACGGCATAGATCAGCGTGTTCCGGAAGGCCAGCGGGTAGTTCATCTTCGTCAGCGCGTCCGTGAACGGCTTGACGACGATG
>DATAQF010000004.1:0-6187 GCA_036264795.1 Candidatus Limnocylindrales bacterium
TGCGAGCGAGAAGATGACGATGTTCGTCTGGACGGACGCGGGGTCCAGCTCGATCGCATCGCTCGACGCGAGCCGCTCGGCCAGCAGCCTGGCATTGGCGTGGTCGTCGGCGAGCCGCTCGATGTGGTGGTCGAGCCCGTATTCCGCCGCAGCCGCGAGGATCCCGACCTGGCGCATCGCCCCGCCGGCCATTCGCCGGTGGCGCACGGCGCGCGCGATCAGCTCCGTCGATCCCACGAGCATCGAGCCGCCCGGTGCGCCGAGCCCTTTCGAGAACGCGACGGACACGAGGTCGAAGGGGCGGGCGAGCTCGGCGATCGGCACCGCGAGCGCAACGGCGGCATTCCAGAGCCGGGCCCCATCGAGAAAGCTCGCGATGTGATTCGTGCGCGCCGCCTCGGCGATGGCCGATCCCGCGTCCGCGTCGATGACGACGCCGCCGGCGCGGTTGTGCGTGTTCTCGACGGACACGAGCGTCGTCGGCGGGTAGGTCATGTGGCCATGGGGCTTGCGCGCCGCGAGGAAGTCGTCCGCGGTGAACCGGCCCCGATCGCCGATCTCGGTCAGCTGGACGCCGCTGTTCGCCGCCGCGGCTCCCGTCTCGTGCCAGAGCGCGTGCGCCTCGCGTGCGAGGATCACGTCGTCGCCCGGCCGTGTGAGCGTCCGGATCGCCACCTGATTGGCCATCGTCCCCGTCGGGAGCCACAGGCCCGCGTCGTGGCCGAGCATCTCGGCAACGCGCTCCTGGAGCTGGTTCGTCGTCGGGTCTTCACCGAACTGGTCGTCGCCGACCTCGGCCCGGGCCATCGCCTCGCGCATCGCCGGGGTCGGCCGGGTGACGGTGTCAGAGCGGAGATCGATGGGGATCACGCGGGCCACGATACCCGCTCGGCGCGTCGTGTCGTAGGCTGGCGGCATGGGCCTGTCCGCTTCGAACCGGCCGATCTTCGGGCGCGACGTGCCCGACGCCGCGTGGCGCCCCACCCCCGAGCTGCTGGCCGATTCCCGTCTGGCGGGCTTTATCCGCGCCACGGGGGAGCCAACGCTCGAGGCGCTCCAGGCCCGCGCCCAGGCTGATCCAGCGTGGTTCTGGGGTGCGGCCGTGAACGACCTCGGGCTCTCGTGGCAGCGTCCACCGGCCGAGGTCATGGATTCGAAGGGCGGCCCTGAATGGACACGCTGGTGGCGCGGCGGCTCCTTCAACTATGCCGATGCGGCCGTTGAGCCGCGCGCAGCTCGGGATCCGGACGGCGCGGCGATCGCCTGGGAGGGCGAGGACGGCGACGTCCGAACGCTGACCAACCGCGCGCTGCGCGACGCCGTGGCGGCGGCGGCCCGGATGTTCGCGGCCGCGGGTGTCCGCGCCGGCGATCGTGTCGGGATCTTCCTCCCGATGCTCGTCGAGACGGTCGTCGCGACGCTCGCGCTCGGTCGGCTCGGGGCGATCTACAGCCCGATCTTCTCGGGCTACGGCGCGCCGGCCGTTGCGGCGCGCCTGAACGACTGCGAGGCGAGCCTCCTCGTCACCGCCAATGGCTTCCTGCGGCGCGGCCGACCGGTCCCGATGAAAGCCATCGCCGACGAGGCGGTGGCACTCGCTCCGACGGTCCAGCGCGTCATCGTCGTCCGGCGGCTCGGTGAGCGCGCTCCGGCCACGCCGTGGGATCGGGGCCGCGATTCCTGGTGGGACGAGGCGATCGCGGCCGTCGCCTACGAACCGGAGGCGCCTCTCCGCGACACGGATCCCGAGACCCCCTACATGCTCATCTACACCTCGGGGACAACCGGCAGGCCGAAGGGCGCCGTCCACGTCCACGGCGGATTCCCGATCAAGGGCGCCCAGGATCTGGCCCACACGTTCGACCTGCGGGGGGGCGACACACTGTTCTGGTTCACCGACCTCGGCTGGATGATGGGACCCTGGGCGATCTCGGGGTCGCTTCTCCTTGGTGCGCGCCTGGTCCTCTACGAGGGAGCCCCGGATCATCCCGGCCCGGATCGCCTGTGGGACCTCGTCGCCCGTCACGGTGTCACTCATCTTGGTCTGAGTCCGACCGTCGTCCGGGCGCTGATCCCGCATGGAACCGAGCCGGTCCGCGGCCACGACCTCAGCAGCCTCCGCGTCCTCGGCTCGACCGGCGAGCCGTGGGATCCCGACAGCTGGTGGTGGTATTTCCGGGAGGTCGGTGGGGGCAGCGTCCCCGTCGTCAACTACTCCGGTGGGACCGAGGTCTCGGGCGGGATCCTCGGATGCAACCTTCTGACCGCGATCCGGCCCGCGTCGTTCAACGGCCCCTGTCCCGGTATGGCGGCGGACGTTGTCTCGGCCGACGGCACGCCTCTTCGCGGCGAGGTCGGAGAGCTCGTCATTCGGGCGCCCCAGCCGGGAATGACGCGCGGGTTCTGGAAGGACCCGGAACGCTACCTCGAAACGTACTGGCAGCGCCTACCCGGGATCTGGGTCCACGGTGATTGGGCGGTCGTCGATGACGACGGCTACTGGTATATCCGCGGTCGATCCGACGATACGTTGAAGGTGGCCGGCAAGCGGGTCGGCCCGGCCGAGGTCGAGGCCGCCGCGACCGCCCATCCGAGCGTCGTCGAGGCCGCGGCGATCGGCGTGCCCCACGCCGTCAAGGGCGAGGCGATCGTCGTCGTCTGCACGATCCGGGCGGGCGAGACCGATGAGCCGGATCTCCGGGCCGCGATCGCCCGGCGGGTCGTCGAGGACCTCGGCAAGACCCTGAAGCCGGAGACGGTCGTCATCGTGGCGGCTCTTCCGAAAACCCGCTCCGGCAAGATCATGCGGCGGGTCGTCCGGGCGGCGTGGCTGGGGCTCGATCCCGGCGATCTCTCCGCCCTGGATGATCCGACGACGATCGACGCGATCCGGCGGTCGAGCCCCGCCGTCGGCGGCTGACCGCGAACCGGACCGCTTCAGACGCGGCCGACGAGGAAGCAGGTCTCGATCGAGCCTCGGCCCTTCAGGGCGATCGGCCCCCGCGGCTCGAAGGCAAACCGGCCCGCGAGGAGTCGTGCCGTCTCCTGCGTCACCTGGATCCGGTCGGGAAGACCGGCAGCCTCGAGGCGGCTCGCCACGTTCACGGTGTCACCCCAGACGTCGTAGCTGAACTTCCGCAGCCCGATCACCCCGGCCACCGTCGGCCCGACGTGGAGGCCGATCCGCACGTGGAGGTCGTAGCCGCCGTCCCGGCGATACGTCTCGAGCGCGTCGAGCATCTCGAGGGCCATCCCCGCGACAGCCGCGACATCGCCTCTCGTGGCCTCGTCGAGGCCGCCGGCGACCATGTAGGCGTCACCGATCGTCTTGATCTTCTCGAGGCCGTGCCGATCGACGAGTCGATCGAACCGCGAGAAGACCTCGTTCAGCACCGAGACCACGGCCGTCGCCTCGGCGGTCGATGCCCAGGCCGTGAAGTCGACGACGTCGGCGAAGAGCACGGTCATCGCCTCGATCCGGTCGGCGATCACGGCCTCGCCGTTGCGCAGTCGTGTCGCGATCGATGGCGGCAGGATGTTCAGCAGCAGCCGCTCGTTCTCGGCCAGAGCGCGCTCGACCTGGCGGGAAGCCGTGATGTCGGTGCCGTACAGATTGATCGAGCCGAACTCGAACACCGCGACCACGAGCACGCTGAACACGCGACCGTCGGACTCGACTTCCATCGCGGCGGGCTCCGCATCGGCAGCCATCGTGCGGATTCGCGCGAGGAGCCCATCCGGCACACGCTCGCCGCGGACGAGGCCGAGCCCCCGACAGACCAGCTCGCTCGCAGGGTTCGCGTACTCGAGAATCCCGTCGCGCGAGATCCGGAGGACGGGGTTCGGGTTCTGGTCGGGATATTTGTTGAGCGCCTTGGCCGCGGTGACGTCGGTGCCGTAGATGTTCGTGAACCCGTAGTCGGCCACATCCACCGCTCGGAGCTCGTACGTCCGGCCCTCGCCTGGCAGCTCGATCGGGACGCCGCTGATGCATGCCGTCTCGATCGAGGCACGCAGGTCGTCCGGAACCGGATCGCCGAGGCCGATCCCGATCGCGTCGAGGACCGCCTGGCTGGCCGGATTGGCGTAAACCAGTCGGCCGTCCTTCATCCGCATGACCGGATGAGGATTCTGGTTCGGAAAGAGCCCGGTGAGCTCCGGGTCGTCGAGTGGCGCGGTTCGAGCTGACTGACCCCTGTTGGCGGGCATCGCGATCCTCTCCTCGAGGCGGATGGTAGCCGTCTCAACGGGCCGGCGAGGAGCTCGGACGGCTAGACTCCTCCACATGGTCGAAACCGCGGTCGACAAGGACACCGTGACGTGGGACGCCCTCGCGGAGATGGTTGCCGAGCTCGCGGAGAAGGTCAACGGCGACTACGACGTGATGCTCGCGATCACGCGGGGCGGGCTGGTCCCGGCGGGGATGCTCGCGTATCGGCTCGGACTCCGCAACATCCTCGTCGCGGCGGTCGAGTACTACGACAGCCAGGGCCATCCCGGCCCGAAGCCGACCTTTCTCCAGTTCCCCGCCGACCCGCAGCTCCGCGGCCAGCGGGTGCTGATCGTCGACGAGGTCTGGGACAGCGGGACGACGATCCACGCGGTCACCGAGCGAGTCCGCCAGGCGGGCGGAATGCCGACCACGGCGGTGCTCCACTACAAGCCGGCCCGGTCGCGGGTCCCCGGCGAACCCGACCACTACGTCGTCACGACGGATCGGTGGGTCGTGTACCCGTTCAAGGCCGGCAACTGACGCCGGAACCCACCGATGAGATTGCGCTGCGAGTGCCGTCACAACGTTCAATCACGCCGGACATCCAGGGAGGGACTCGCATGACCAGGAGCCTGCTTCTCGTCGGCACGAGCAAGGGCGCCTTCATCCTCGACGGCAGCGCGGACCGGTCATCCTGGTCGATGCGCGGGCCGCTCTGCGAGGGTTGGCCGATTCACGATCTCCAATGGGACCCGACGACGAAGTCGATCTACGCGGGCGGAGGGTCGGTCTGGTACGGCCCGGCCGTGTTCCGGAGCGACGACCTCGGGGAGACCTGGAGCCACTCGTCGGAGGGGATCTCCTATGGCGACGACGGCCCGAAGATCCCGACCGTCTGGAACGTGACCCCAGCCCACGGCTCCATCTACGCAGGCGTCGAGCCGGCCGGGCTGTTCCGGAGCGATGACGGCGGCGCGACGTGGAGCCACGTCGCGGGTCTCCGCGAGCACCCGAGCCGCCCGGGCTGGGAGCCGGGTGCGGGCGGCCTGATCTGCCACACGATCGTCCCCCACCCGACCGAGGCCGAGAAGCTGTGGGTCGCGATCAGCGCCGTCGGCACGTTCGCCACCGAGGACGGCGGCACGACCTGGGAGGCGCGCAACCGCGGCGTCCTGGCCTGCTTCGCTCCCGATCCACACCCCGAGACGGGCCAGTGCGTCCACAAGCTCGTCATGGCGGCGGGGCAGCCGGACCGCTTCTACCAGCAGAACCATTGCGGCGTCTTTCGCTCGACCGACGGGACGAAGAGCTGGGAGGACGTCAGCAAGGGATTGAGCTCCGAGTTCGGCTTCGTCTTCGGCGCGCACCCCCGGGACCCCGACACGGGCTGGGTGATCCCGCTCAGCCACCCCGAGGAGGGACGCTTTGCCCCGGGCGGCTCACTCGCGGTCTGGCGAACCCGCGACGGCGCCGAGACATGGGAGCGTCACGGCGAGGGCCTGCCCCAGGAGAATGCCTTCGTCGGCGTGTACCGCGAGGCGCTGGCCGTCGACCGGAGCGATCCCGCCGGCGTGTTCTTCGGCACGAGCACCGGACAGCTGTACGGGTCCGTCGATGAGGGCGAGACGTGGTCGGTGGTGGCCGAGAACCTGCCGCCGATCTGGGGCGTCGAGGCCATCGCGGTCGATTGATCGCCCGATGATGATCGTCTCGGGAGGGCCGATGCGATGGCGACGGTGATCCTGCCGCGCTCACTCGTGTCGCTGATCGCGGGCTCGGAGCGGACGACGGAGGTCGACGCCGCGACGGTCGCCGAGGTCATCGATCGCCTCGACGAGCGGACGCCGGGCATCCGGAACCGGCTTGTCGATTCGGGCCCGACGATCCGCCAGCACATCAACGTCTACGTCGACCACCAACCTGCCGACCTGGACACGGCCGTGCGACCGGACTCCACGATCCACGTGATCCCCG
>DATAQF010000052.1:0-7076 GCA_036264795.1 Candidatus Limnocylindrales bacterium
GGGCGATCGGCGTCGAGGCAACGATGTCGGCAGCGCCGCCGGTTGCGGACGCGACATTCGGGGTCGTCGGGATCGTCTGGTCTTCGACCGTGCGGTCGTCGGCAAGATCGGTGGGGTTGTTGGGGAAACGGTCGAGAAGCGAGGTCAACGGAGGATCCTTGTGTGCGGGCGCGACGCGCCGAGGTGGTTCGAGGTCGGGATGCTGGAGCGATGCCGGACCGCGCATCCGCCGAGGCGATCCGGGTTGTGCCCGCTTCCGCCAGGAGCCGGACACACGCGCAGGCGTGTCAATTGCTGACACGCCTCCGATGAAGGAACTATACCAGATTCGGGTGCCCTCTGGCAACCCCCAACATACCCACCGGGAGTATCCGTCACCGCACGCCGATCTCGGCTGCGACCATGTCCCGAACCTGCCTGCGGCGTGACAATCTCGAACGGACGTGCGATGATGGCCGCTCGCCGCTGTGGCGAAAGCTCCGTGTGGTCGACCTCTTTCTCGAACTGACCGTGCGCCAGCTGTTTCTGGTTCGAGAAATAGGAGGTCACTGTGACCACCGGTACCATCAAGAAGGTCGTCTCCGACCGCGGCTTCGGCTTCATCGCCGCCGAGGACGGGAAGGAATATTTCTTCCATCGTGACGGCCTCACGTCTTCCCTCGACTTCGATCGTCTCGCCGGCGGCGAGAAGGTCCAGTTCGATGTGGAGCAGGGTCCCAAGGGCGCTCGCGCAAAGAACGTCCAGAGCGCCTGACCAGCCCTCGACAGGCCGCCCGTTTCAACGGGCGGCCTTTTCAGTACCCTCCGGCCGCCAAGATGAGGACGACGTGACCAAGCATTCGAAATGGGAAAACGAGCGTCGGAAGGCCGAGACGATCCGCGTCAAGGAGATCGAGTCGGCCTGGCTCGCAAGCCTTCCGTCCGATCGATCCAAGGCATTCGTCGCGGCGGTCGAGGCCGCCCGCAACCGGCCGCCGACCCCGCCGCGGGAGAACATGCCGCCCGGCACGCAGCCGCGTCCGCCACGCCCCGGCCGCGAGCCGCGCCCGACGAAGGAAGAACGGACCCGCCGACCCCGCGACTGACCGAGCATCTCGGAGCTGTTGCGTCGGGCGGCCTGACGTCCGCCGCCGGGCGTCGCAGGACATCTGGCCAGATGCCGACCGGTCCCGATCGCCGAGAATCGGCACCGTGACCGCGATCCGCGACGTACCGATCCTCCGCGATCCCAACTTCGGCCGGCTCTGGTTCATTCAGGCGTCGACGCAGGTCGGCGGGAACATGGCGCTCTACGCGCTGACGATCCTCGTCTTCGCGACGACGCGTTCGAACGCGGCCGTCAGCGCCCTCGTGATGTCGTTTCTCGTGCCGACGATCCTGCTCTCGGCTGTGGCCGGCGTCCTGGTCGATCGGCTCGACGTCCGGTGGGCGCTCATCGCTCCCAACGCGATCCGGACGCTGCTGACCCTCGGGCTGGCCCTCGCCGGTGCGAATGTCGCCCTGCTGCTGCTCCTCAATCTCGGGATCAGTCTGACGACCATCGTCCTGACCCCGGCGGAGGCCGCGATGATCCCGCGGATCGTCCCGACGCCGCACCTCGAAACGGCGATGGGCATCTTCAATCTGACGCTCCAGGGCGCGTTTGCGATCGGGTTCGCGTTTCTCGGGCCGCTGATCGTGAGCATCGCGGGGCCGTCATTCGTGCTCGGCGTGGTCGCCGTGTTCTACGCGGCAGCGACGCTCGCGACCGTGTTCCTGCCGTCTGCGCCGCCAATCGACCTGGAGCCGGGCATTGCGAGTCGGGCGATCCACGAGCCCGCCCGCCAGCTCCGCGAGGGACTCGAGGCGATCGGTGGAAATCGTGAGGTCAGCCGTCCGCTCGTGCACCTCGCCGCGTCCGCGTCGCTCGTCGGCGTCATCGGGGTCCTCGGGCCGAACCTCGCAACATCCCTTGGGCTGGACCCGAAGAACCTGATCGTCGTCGTCCTGCCGCTCGGGCTCGGGGTGGTCGCCGGCGTGTTCGGGCTGGGGCGACTCGGTGGCCGGGTGCCGCGGCGACGTGCGGCGGAAGGCGGGCTGATCGCGTTCGGCGCGTTGGCGATCGGGATCGCGACGATCGGGCCTTTATTCCAGGCCGCGGGCCTGTCGGTGATCCCGCCGGTCGTCGTCCTGGCCTTGTGCGCCGGCGCGGCGTACGCGGCCACGACCGTCTCGGCCCAGACGGCGCTGTTCGAGAACATGCCGGCGGGGGTGCGGGGTCGGGTATTCGGCGTCCTCGCGTCGATCGTCAGCGCGACGAGTCTCATCCCGATCCTGATCGCCGGGCCACTGGCAGACGCGATCTCCGGCCCGCTCGTCATCGCGCTTGCGGCTGCCGGGGTGCTCGTCGTCGCGATCTCGTCGGCGACGATGTTCGGGCCGCGGCCGACCGTCGAACCGGCAGAGGCGGGGAGCTCGTAGGGCTCGCGGCCCAGGTCAGTCGGTCTGCGTCCGGACCTGGAGCCAGGAGCGGATCCCGAGACGGCGTGACGCGAACCGGAGCGGCGACGGCAGGTAGGCGCCCGCCACGTCGAGGTCGACGATCTGCGGCTCGATGACCCGATGCTCGCGGCCGGCGAAGCGGATCGACCCGCCGCCGGCGGCGAACAGGTTCTTCGCCCACTGCGTGGCGTCTCCGAACGGGAGCGGAATGACGAAGCCATCCGCCGTGGATCGGACGACGACCGGCGTGGCATACGCCTTGCCCGAGGTGCGGCCGCGGTGGCGGACGATCCCCCAGAGCGGGAACAGGCGAGTCCCGGCAACGCGATTGGCGATCGGCCCGAAGGGTCGGGCGAGCGCTCGGAGGGGAAGGCTGCGACGGGGCTGGCCCGCCGCGAAGGTCGGAGTCGTGGTGCTCATGACCGAATCCTCGCACCACGGTCGTCCCCCGACAACCGACGGAAATCCGTGATCGTCCCTCAGCCGACCCCGTTCCGCAGCGCCCAGGCGGTGGCTTCGGCGCGGCCGCGAGCGTCGATCTTGCGGTAGACGTTCACGACGTGACGCTCAACGGTGTTGATCGACAGGCTGAGGCGGGCCGCGATCTGGCCGTTCGTCTCACCACCGGCGAGCAGCCGGAGGACCTCGATCTCGCGCGGCGACAGCCGCGGCGAGCCGCCCATCGGCCGCACGACGACCCCGCCCTTCGCGTCGCGGCCGGCGACACTTCCGGACGGATGCGCGACGAACTCGGCGATCCGATCGGCGACGAGATTCCCGGCCTCGAAGAACAGTCCGGCGGACGATCCCGGAAGGATCTCCAGGCGGGCGTCCGGCATCGTCCCCGCGAGCGCCTCCGACGCGCCGATCGGGATGACCCTCGCGTCGGCGCGGTGGAGGATCAGCACGGGGCACGCGACGCCCGCCGCATTGGCCGTGACGTCCAGCGCGCCCGCCGCCTCGAGGGAGGCTCGCGCGACGGCAGGGCTCGTCGATCCGCGAAAGGCATCGGCCGCGAGGCGCCCTTCGTCGCCGATCGGCCAGCCGAGCCAGGCGTGCGTCACGGATTCGACGAACGTGTCCCAATCGCGCTCAATCAGCCCGATCAGCGCCTGGGTGGCGGCGGCCTGCATCGTGTCCCCGTGACTGGGAGCAGCGCCGAACAGGATGAGTCCTCGGACGCGTTCCGGGTGCCGCGCCGCCCAGGCGATCGCGTGGGCGGCGGATGCGTAATAGCCGAGCAGGATGCAGCGGTCGATCTCGGCAGCCGCCACGACCGCGTCGAGGTCGCCGAGATAGGCGGCCAGGGACAGGTCGCTGACGTCGCGATCGGATCGGCCGGTGCCGCGTCCGTCGTACTGGATGAGCCGCACTCGCTCGCCGAGCGACGTGAAGGCCTGGCGGAGCACCGGGATCCGCCATTCTGCCTCGGCGTTCGAGAACGGGATGCCCGGCAGGTGAACCAACGCCGGACCGCTGCCGCTCGACATCCAGCCGATGCGGGCCCCATCGGCCGAGGTTGCGAACTCGAGGCGCGGCTCCACGAATGGAGCGTACCGCCGGCGCGGACGCGTCACCATGGACGCGACAGCGGCCGAGGCCGCGGTGCCCGGCAATCGAGGAGGATGCGTGGACGACGGAACGTTCTGGAGCCTGATCGACAAGCTCGACTGGGGACAGGAGGACGACGATGACGCCGTCGTCGAGCCGCTCGTTCGCGCGCTGGCTCTGCTGCCCGATGCGGAGATCGGGTCGTTCCAGGAGCTGCTGGCGCAGAAGCTGTACGACCTTGACGGGCGTGCCTGGGCTCGCGAGAGCGGTGACGAGATCTGGTTCGGCGAGCCGGATCGGCTGTCGGTCGATTCCTTCCTGTACGCGCGGTGTGCGGTCGTCGCCCGTGGCCAGGACACGTACGGCGCCGTCCGCGCGGATCCGACGCAGATGCCAAAGGACGCCGAGTTCGAATCGCTCCTCTACGTTGCCTCGACGGCCTACGAACGCAAGACCGGGCTCGAGTGGGACGACCTCGAGGACACCGACGTCTCGTTCGAGACGTTCTCGAACGAGGGAGGCTGGCCGAAGCTCAGCTGATGGCGAAGGGGCCGGCGCAATCTCCGAACGCCTGGGCTCCGGAGGCGGTTCGGATGATTCGGCGCTACCCTCCGTCGAGCCCTTCCCGCCCCGGCACGGCCTGACGAACGCTGCGTGCGGCCGGCCTTACAGGACACCGATGACCGACCCCACCGCTCCGTCTCGACGACTCATTGCCGGCTGTCTCGCGACCCTCCTGATCGTGGTGGGCTGTGGGAGTGCGGTGACGCCCGGTCCGAGCCGGGCGACGCCGTCGTCAGCCCGGGCTTCCTCATCGCCGTCCGCGAGCGCTCGAGCCCTGCCCAGCGCGAGCTCAACGACGGATGCGGCGTCGGGGATCACGATCGGCCCGCCGTACGTCCTGACCGGCAATCCGAACAACCCCTCGCTCACCGGGACCTTCAACGTCGATCTCGCGGGAACGCGGGTCGAGGCGATCATGAACGGCCGCGAGATCCGCAGGGACACGAAGCTCGTGGGGCTCGTCCTGGTGATGAAGTTCAGCGGAATCCGAGTCAGCCCGCAGGTCTTCGATGGAGCCGCGAAAGGGGCAGCCGCGAACGCGGCTGGAACGTTGACGTATTCGACCATCAGCGGCCATCGCGTCGCCTTCATCACCTCGAAGACGGCAACCTTCGGGCTCTATCCCCGCGGGGATTCGATCCTGATGGTCGGCGGTCCGAACGGGACCGACGCGAAGACGCTCCTGACCTCGGTGATCAAGGCGAACGAGTAGGGAGGCGGAGCGGCGCCCTCGAGAGCGGCGGCCGCTCGGTCAGGTCAGGAGGCTTCGACGAGTCGCCAGGCCGGGCGTCGAAGGACGATCCAGCTGACGAGGATGATCGCCATCCCGCCCGGCACGAGCCAGTCGCCCATCAGTGCGTGACCGACCGCGTCGGCGGCGGTGAGGGCCCAGAGGAGCGCACCCGCCGCGAGAATTCGATTGCGTGACATCGGGTCCCTCGCTTCGCGAATCCGTTCGTCGGTCCGAGCCCGGGATTGCTCGGACGGAGCAGCGGACGAGGCCACGATAGCCGATGGTCCTATCCGAACAAGACCCAAACGTCCTATGTGGTTCGCCCGGGCAACGGTTCGTCCGGGTGTTGGCACGATCCGGCGTCCGGGGCGACCATAGCTCCGTGCCCGGCTCGCGTTTCGTCCGGTCGCTCGCTCGACTGGTGCTCGCCGCCTCACTCGCGACCGTCTCGCTCGGCGGCGTCGCCGCGACTCCGGATGCCGGCGTCGCCGGGCTGTCGCGGTGGACCGGCGGCATCGATCTCTACCGGACTGGCGTGTTCACGACCCAGAAGACCTGGCTCTGGTGCACCGCCGCGGACGTCCAGATCATCCGCAACATCGTCGACCGCCAGACCGACCACTCGAGGGCGAACCAGCAGCGTTACTTCGACTACATGCGCGCGCACGACCGCTACCCGATTCCGGTCTCGGACGGCGTGGATCCGGCCGGCTGGACGGCCGGCCTCCGGCGGTTGGTCGACAACCGCTATCGGCTATTCGCGAGCGGCAGCTTCGACTCCGCTCTTCGATCTGCGGTGACGAACCTGCGGAAGACGAACCTCCCGGTCGGGATCACGGTCATGCACGGCAATCACGCCTGGATCATCACGGGCTTCACTGCGACGGCCGACCCGGCGGTCACGACGCGCTTCACCGTCACGAGCCTCCGCGTCGTCGGGCCGCTCTGGGGCCTCCAGAGCCGGACCTACGGCTACGACATGGCGCCCGATCGCAAGCTCACGCCGGCCCAGCTGAAGGGCTTCTTCACTCCCTGGCACTACGCGCGGATCCGGATGGCCTGGGAGAACCGATGGGTCTCCGTCCAGCCGGTCGCGGCCACGCTCCCCTCGGCGCCGACGCCGCGCGCACCCGTACCCGCGAAGGTCCCGGCAGCGACGCCACGTCCGGCCGTCGTCGCCACGCCGCGGGCGAGCGCCGCTTCAACCGCCGGCTCCGAGCCGGCCGCCAGCTCCGTGCCGGTCCCGAGCGCCGAACCGTCCGCTGCCGGGCGTTCTCCCGCGCCCGGGGTCGTGACTGGCGTCGTCGGGCATGACGCGACTCCATCCGCCGGCCCGCCCGTGACCGGGCTCACACCGACGCCGGTCAGCGCTCCGATCGACCTGTCCGCGCTGCTCGGCGTCACCGTCGTGGGCCTCGCGGTCGTCGGTGGCTTCGCGCTGGGATCGCGCCGCCCGCCGGGCTAGCGGGCTCCGATCTCCCGAAGGCGGATCTCCACGACCTTCCGGACGAGGTCCAGCGGCACCGCGGCGGAGGGCGGGAACCGCATCGTGCCCTTGCCCGAGAGGTAGGGCGCCAGCTCCTCGCCAAGTGCCTCGATGGCCGCACCGCTGGCGGGAAACACGCTGTAGTGACCTTTGTAGGCCGCATACGACACGACGAACCGGCCGTCTTTGGTTCGGAAGGCGGGCATGTCATATGCGATCGACTCGGTGGCATCGGGAGCCGCCGTCCGGATCGTCGCCCGG
>DATAQF010000279.1:0-2249 GCA_036264795.1 Candidatus Limnocylindrales bacterium
GCTGACCGTCGCCTGCCCGCGACGGGGGCCCACCGGCCCGATCCACGCGACGCTCTGGCCGACGAACGTCAACGTGGCGGTCGAGCCCGGGCGCTTGCTGAACCGGGCGGATCCGCCGAGATATCCCCCAGCGCCGGCCGAGGCCCAGGTCCCGGAGTAGGCGATCGATCGATCGCGATCATCGACCGACCGCAGCCGGAAGGCCGCCGTCACCGATTCCGCAGCCGCCCCGGCCGAGGCGGACACGTTTATTCGGTAGACATAGTCGTGTCCCGTCTGCGCCGGCCGCAGGATCCGCGTCGCGGACGGGTTGAGCACGACCCTGTGGAGCGCTCCCTGGTCGAGCCCGGCCTCGATCGTCACCCTCCCCTTGAGCTTGCTTCCGCCCGCGCCTGTCCAGCCGATCCAGACCGAGGTTGAATCGCGCGGTGCGGCGACGCCGGGCGCAAGATCGAACGAGAGCCCCGAGCCGGTCGTGGGCGTGGCGCCCGGTGATGCGCTGGGAACGGCCGTGGGAGCGGGCAGCAGCGGAGGGGTGATGAGCGCGGGCAGGAACCGGAAGTCGGCGCTCGTGTCGAGACCCGCGCTGGGTGAGGATGCGATACCGCCGGACGGGTCGAGCACGGTCGCGCCCGGGGCGGGCGACCCGCCCGAACCGAGGAGGGCAATCGAGGCCGCGCCCCCCGCGAGGAGGACGATGAGAACCAGCAGCCCGATGGCGATCGGACGCTGACCGAGATCGCCTCGGGCCGCCCGAGGCGGTGCGGCGTCTCCCTCCGGAGTTGTCGGCACGCGACACCCTCGCTCGTCGGATCCAGGGTCGGGGGCGCCTCGCATCGCCCCGGCTCGTCGCGGCAGTATACCGAGCACCCCTCAGCTCCCGACCGGGCAGGATCAGGGAAAGAACTCCCGGAGCGTGTCGGCGGAGCAGCTCTGCTCGAGGCAGGGCATGCCCCACAGTGTCTCGATCGTCCGGAGGAGCGAGTAGTGATCGTGCGCCGTGTTCGATCGGAAGCCCGGGCGCGCCTTCGGGCTGATCACGATCGTGGCGACCGTTCCGCCACCGCCGGCGCCGCTCGACCCCTCGTCGAACGTCAGAAGAACCAGGCCGTCGGCCTTGAACGCCGCCGAGTCGAGGATCCGTGGCAGGAAGCCCTTGAGCCAGGCGTCACCGCTGGCCACGGAGCAGTCATGCATGTCGTGGCAGAGGTTCGGGGCGATGAACCAGAAGTTGCCGACGGTCGGATCGAAGTGGCTGAAGTCGGTGATGCGGCCGCAAGCATCGGGTGACGACGAGACGCTCGTCCAGCTGATCGCCGGCTCATGCTTGCGGGCGTAGGTTCCGGCGCCGTCCTCGCCGCCCGAGGCCGTCGCGCCCGTGAAGCAGCCGGTGGGCACATTTTCCGCGGCGACATGCCAGCTCCGACCACTCGACAGGATCTGGTCGCCGAGCGTCTGGCCCGTCGTGAAGTCATGGACGGCGTCGTTCGTCACGCCCTGCGTCGAGCCGGACCACAGCGCGAGGTAGTTCGGCAACGACGGGTGCGAGACCGCCGTGTAGTTCGCCGCGAGACCGAACTCGGCCGCCAGGCTGTTGAGATAGGGAGCCGAGCTCCTCCCGACGATCGAGCTGAGCTCGTGGTTCTCGAGGACGATCTCGTAGATGTGCCCGATCGTCGGCCAGCCGGCCGTGGGCAAGCCCGCCGACGACGGAATCACCGAGCCGGTCGACCCTTCACTCGACGGCGACGGCGAAGTCGACGCGGCGACAGGCGACGACGTCGCGTTGGCCGTCGGACCGCCGGCGATCGTGGACGGTGACACCGAAACGCCCTCGCTGGCGACGGGGCGGCGGCCGCCCGACAGCAGGCCCGGCAATCCGACCAGCGCGACGAGGGCGATCGCCAGGACGAGCACCCCCCACCACGGGACGGCCCGGCGTCGCCGTCCATTCTCGTCGGCGTTGAACGGCGGCGTCGCTGCCACGGATCCCCTCGCGCGCTCGCCCTCGGCGAGCTCGTTCGCCCGCCGGGAGACTGCCTTCGCAGTGTAGGCGCGTTCGCCGATTCGGCTGCGAAGGAGCTCCCGGACCCGCGGTTCAGCCTATGGCAGGAACTCGCTGAGGGTGTTCGCGCTGCAGCTGTTGGCGAGGCACGGCAGGCCGTTGAGGGTCTGGATCGTGTGCAACAGGCTGTAGTGGTTGTGGACGGTCGTCGAGACGACGCCCGAGAGGCCGGGCCGGATGACCG